>DATJBR010000164.1:0-14637 GCA_035515255.1 Lysobacter sp.
TGCCGCAGGTGGTCAAATCGGCGCGGGTGATGAAGAAGGCCGTGGCCTACCTGCTGCCGTTTATCGAGGCCGAGAAGCTGCGCACCGGCGACACCGGCAAGACCAACGGCAAGATCGTCATGGCCACCGTCAAGGGCGATGTCCACGACATCGGCAAGAACATCGTCGGCGTGGTCCTGGCCTGCAACAACTTCGAGGTGATCGATCTGGGCGTGATGGTGCCTTCGCAGGTGATCCTGGACCGTGCCATCGCCGAGAACGCCGACATGATCGGCCTATCCGGCCTGATCACCCCGTCGCTGGAGGAAATGGGCCACGTCGCCCGCGAGATGCAGCGCCAGGGCTTCACCATGCCGCTGTTGATCGGCGGTGCGACCACCTCGCGCGCGCACACCGCGCTGAAGATCGACCCGTTCTACAAGCCGGCCACGATCTGGGTGAAGGACGCCTCGCGCGCGGTCGGCGTGGCGCAGACCATGATCAGCCCCGAGCAGCGAGATGCGTTCGTCGCCTCCACCGCATCCGACTACGCCGAGATCCGCGAACGCCACCGCAAGCGCGGCAGCGGCAAGCGGCTGGTGTCGCTGGAGAAGGCGCGCGGCCAGCGTTTCGACGGCGGCTGGGACGACTACACCCCGCCAGCGCCGAAGCAACCGGGCCTGCACGTCTTCGACGACTACCCGCTGGCCGAGCTGGTGGACCTGATCGACTGGACGCCGTTCTTCCAGGCCTGGGAACTGGCCGGCCGCTATCCGGCAATCCTCACCGACGAAGTGGTCGGCGCATCGGCCAGCGAACTGTTCCGCGACGCGCAGGCCATGCTCAAGCGCATCATCGATGAAAAATGGCTGACCGCGAAGGCGGTGTTCGCGCTGTGGCCGGCCAACAGCGACGGCGATGACGTGATCGCCCAGGTCGACGGCCGTGCCGAACCCATCCACTTCCTGCGCCAGCAGGTCGACAAGCCGGTCGAGCGCCCGGACTTCTGCCTGGCCGACTTCATCGCCCCGCGCGACAGCGGCAAACAGGACTGGATCGGCGCGTTCGCGGTGACGGCCGGCATCGGCATCGAGCCTCATGTGCAGCGCTTCGAGGCCGACCACGACGACTACAACGCGATCCTGCTCAAAGCACTGGCCGACCGCCTCGCCGAGACCCTGGCCGAGCGCCTGCACCAGCGCGTGCGAAAGGAGATCTGGGGCTACGCGCCGGAGGAATCACTCGACGCGGAAGCGCTGATCGACGAGAAATACCTCGGCATCCGCCCCGCCCCCGGCTACCCGGCCTGTCCCGAGCACAGCGAGAAGGCGACGATTTTCCGCCTGCTCGACCCGACCACCAACGCCGGCATGACCCTGACCGAAAACTTCGCGATGACCCCGGCTGCAGCGGTGTCGGGCTACTACTTCAGCCACCCGCGCAGCCAGTACTTCGTGGTCGGCCGGGTATCGAAGGAGCAGGCGATCGACTATGCGCGACGCAAGGGCGTTGATCTGGCCCAGGTCGAGCGCTGGCTGGCCTCGAATCTGGATTACGACCCGGAATAAGGTTCCTCGCCGACTCCGGGGAAGTCGGTCGGGGCGCGACGTGCAGGCCTTCGCGGCGAATGTCCCCCGGCCTCCGCCTGCGGCGGATGCCTCCTCCTTTATTTCGCCGCGAAGGCCCGCACGTCGCGTCGGTGCTGCCGGATCGCAACGGTCGCGGACAGCTCGGCTGCCGGGCCTGCTTTTCCGGAATCACCGCCAGACTGGAACGACGGGTGTGAATGCCCTTGGGTGTGAAATAAAGGAGGAGGCACCGGCTTCATCGGTGCCGGGGGACATTCACACCCAAGGGCATTCACGCCCTGCGCCCGACCACCCCACGGATGTCTCGCTTTCCCCTCGGAGGTAGGGAAGAACCCGGAACAAGCCCGCCGGTTGGATCGGAGTTGGAGTATCACCAGACCAGATCGTCGGGCACCTGATACTGCGGATCGGCGTAGGGATCGTCGGCAGCAGGCGCATCGGGATCGACCTTCAGGGCGACCGACGGCGCGAACACCTGCTCGGCCTGTGCCAGCAGCTCGGCGGTGACCAGCAGGTAGCGCCCGTCCATCTGCAGCACACCCAGCTCGCCGGAATTCAGCGCCTTGAGCTGGTCGGCAGTGACATGGATGCGCTTGATCTTGCCGCCGTACGGAAAGTGCCGGGCGATATCGGCGGCTTCGTCATTGAGCCCCTTGCCCTTCACCAGTTCGGCCAGCTTGGCGCGGGCCTCGCGCCGCAGACGCGCTTCCTCCTGCCTGGCTTTTTCAGCGGCAATGCGCTCGTCCTTCTCGCGCTGGGCACGGATGGCGTAGGCCTTGGCCAGATCGATGTCCTCGCGCGAGCGTGAGTCGCCCGATGCCGGCCGGCCCTTCCCGCCACGGGACTGACCGGGACGGCCTGCCCCGGAACGCAATGCTTCTGAACGCCCGGCTCCCGGGGGAGGCGCAGACGGCTTGTCCGACCGGTTCGCCGGAGCACCGGACCGTTGATTCGGCAAGCGCCGCCCGCCCCGGGCATCGGCCGCCTTTCGATCCGGCCGACCGTCGCGCGAACGCTCCACGGGACGCTTGGGTTCCGGGGCCGGCTTGAAGCCAAGGCCCAGCAATTGGTTACGAAGTGTGTCGTTCATATCGATCTTTACCGGACCCGCCACGTGCGCGGGAAACAACCGCTCAGTAATGCGGCGGCGGGGGCTCGCTGGCCGGATCGGCCGAGAGCGGATTGGAAGACAGGGAAAGTCGCAGCTGCTTCAGCTCCTGCAGCGCGCGATGCAGCAACAAGGCATTGCGCGCCTCCTCGTCGCGGGCGGCGGCAAGCGCATCGCTGAGTTCGCCGATGTGGTGCTCCTGGAACGAAAGCCGGGTTTCCAGATCGACCAGACGTTGCTCGATGGCGGTCTCCGATGACGCATTCATGGGGCAGGCAAGCTCCTGATCGAACGACCACGACCGATGCCGTAATAGGCGATACCGGCCGCTTCCACCTCATCGGGCTGATACAGGTTGCGCCCGTCGAAAATGGCCGCGTCGGCGAGCTCCCGGCAGAGGCGGGAGAAATCCGGGCTGCGGAACTGCTTCCATTCGGTCACCACCACCAGCGCATCGGCGCCGGCCAGCGCCGCGTATTCCGAATCGCACAGCAGCAGGTCCTCGCGCTCGCCGAAGATGCGCCGGGTTTCGGACGCAGCCTCGGGATCGAACGCCTGCACCTTCACACCGGCCGCCCACAACTGTTCCAGCAATCGCCGGCTCGGGGCGGCGCGCATGTCATCGGTATTGGGTTTGAAGGCCAATCCCCACAGCGCGAAGGTCTTGCCGGCCAGCGAACCGTTGTAATGGCGCTGGATCAGTTCGAACAGGTGGCTTTTCTGGCGCTCGTTGACGGCTTCCACCGCATCCAGCAAGCGCGGTTCGAAACCGTGCTGATGGGCCGTACGGGCCAGCGCCTGCACGTCCTTGGGGAAACACGAGCCGCCGTAACCCGCGCCCGGATAGATGAACTGCCAGCCGATCCGCGGGTCCGAGCCGATGCCCTGGCGGACCATTTCCACATCCGCGCCGACGCGCTCGGCGATGTTGGCAATCTCGTTCATGAAGCTGATCTTGGTTGCCAGCATGGCGTTGGCGGCGTACTTGGTCAGCTCCGCCGAACGCACGTCCATCACCACGAAGCGATCACGGCTGCGTACGAATGGCGCGTACAGGCGACGCATCTTTTCGGCCGCCTCGACATCGCCGGTACCGATGATGATGCGGTCCGGGCGCATGAAATCGTTGACCGCATCGCCTTCCTTGAGGAACTCGGGGTTGGACACGACTTCGAAATCGACCTGCGCGCCACGGGCCTTCAATGCAGCGGCGATCGTGGCTTGCACCTTGTCGGCGGTCCCAACGGGAACGGTCGATTTGTCGACCACCAGCGTCGGCGTCTCCAGGTGCTCGCCGATCGTCGTCGCCACCGCGAGCACGTACTGCAGATCGGCGCTGCCGTCTTCGTCGGGCGGCGTGCCTACCGCGATGAAGATCACTTCGCCATGGGCAATCGCCTCGGCCGCGTTGGTAGTGAACTGCAGCCGCCCCGCCGCGTGGTTCGCACGCACCATCGGGGGCAGACCCGGTTCGAAGATGGACACCTCGCCCCGGTTGAGCCCTTCCACCTTGGCCTGGTCGATATCGACACAGATGACGTCATGACCGACTTCCGCCAGGCAGGTGCCGGTGACCAGACCGACATAGCCGGTGCCGAAAATGCTGATGCGCATGCGCATGCCCGTCCTGGTTGGTGAGGTCCGGCAGCCAATGGCCGCCGGAACGCTTCTGGATTGCGAAACCTGTTACGGCTGGGCCGGCGCCTGCACGATGTCCAGCAACTCGACCTCGAAGACCAGCACCGCGTTCGGGCCGATCGGGCCACCCGGGGTACCGGTTTCGCCATAGCCCAGCTCGCTGGGGATCCAGAAACGGTAGGTGCTGCCGACCGGCATCAGCGCGATGCCTTCGGTCCAGCCCGGCACGACCTGCTGCAGGGAAAACACCGCCGGCTCGCCACGGTCATGGGAACTGTCGAAGGTCTCGCCATCCAGCAAGGTGCCCTTGTAATGCACGCGCACGACGTCGTCCGCGGCCGGCTTCGGACCGGAACCTTCGGTCAGCACCTGGTATTGCAGGCCCGAGGCGGTGGTCTTTACGTCCGGCTTGGCGGCATTGGCGGCCAGGAAAGCCTCGCCCTCGGCCTTGTTCTTTTCCGCCGCGGCGGTCATCTCTGCGGCGCGCTTGGCCTGCAGCCGCTGGCCGAAGGCCTCGGCCACCTGGGCAGCCTGCTCGTCGGTCATCAGCGACTCGCCGCCGGCCAACCGGGTCTTGATCGCCTTGGACAGCGTGTCGATGTCGATCTCGTCCTTGACCGGTTCCAGCGACTTGGCCAGGTCCAGGCCGATCATGTAACTGACCTGCTCCTTTTCATTGGCCAGACCCTTGATCTTGAGCGTGTCGACGGAGCCCGCTTCTGCGGTCTTGTCAGTCTTGACGGTATCGGCCTTGTCGCCCGGCTGGCAGGCGCTGATCGCCAGGGACAAGGTGGCGGCGGCCAGGATGGCAGCGGCGTGGCGCGGGAACTGGATCATGAAAATGGAACTCCTGGGGATGGGACGCAGGGCGTGAGGGGACCGATAGCGGACACGACGCGAGCTACTGGCGCGCCCGACATCAAGGTCGGGCGAGCGATTTTGGCGCTGGGCTGAAGCTGTAACGCCATGCGGCGGCGCCATGGCGGCAGGGCCGCCTGCACCGCCCTGCCGTCACGCTGTCCACCTGCCGCTGTTACTTGATGATGGCCTGCAGTTCGACATCGAACACCAACGTCGCATTCGGGCCGATCGGGCCACCCGGGGTGCCCTTGCTGCCGTAGGCCAGATCGCCGGGAATCCAGAAGCGGTACTTGCCACCCACCGGCATCAGGCCCAGGCCTTCGGTCCAGCCGGCGATGACCTGATTGAGACCGAACTCGGTCGGCTCGCCGCGCTCGTAGGAGCTGTCGAATACCGTGCCGTCCAGCAGCTTGCCCTCGTAGTTGACCCGGACCCGGTCCGTCGCACGCGGGCGCTCGCCCGAACCCTGGCGCAACACCATGTACTGCAGGCCCGATGGGGTGCTGAACACGCCCTTGACCTGCTTGTTGGCGGCCAGGAACTGCTCGCCTTCGGCACGGTTGGCATCGCCCAGCGCCTGTGCCTTGGAGGCCATCTCGCCCTGCATCTTCTGCGAGAACGCATCGCGCACGGCATTGATCTGGGCCTCGTCCAGCAAGAGCTTGTCGCCCGCGAACGTCGCCCGCACGCCTTGCAGCAACACCGGCAGGTCCAGTTCATCCTTGATCGACACCAGCGAACGGCCCACGTCTGCACCAACCAGGTAGGCGACCTTCTGCTTGTCGACTTCGGGAATCTGCGCGTCCGCAGGCGCCTGCCCGGCACGCGAGGCAATCCGCATCATCAGGGCCTGGCCGGTGGCCTGGACATCGGCTTCCGCAATCAGCGGGTCCTTGCCCTGGAAGGCATTGCTGATCGCGCGTTCGAACGCGGCCAGATCGATGTCCGGTGCCGCCGGGGTGATGGAGCGGGCAATGTCGTGGCCCACCATGTAGCTGGCCTTGTCGCGGTCGGTGGTAAGCAAATTCTTGTCCTGGGCTGGAGCGTTCTGCGCGGCGGCAGCAACGGGTAATACCACCACGGCGCCCAACAGCGTCGCAGAGGTCAACAACACGGCAGCGCCGCGCACGAAAGGCTTCATCCGGATTGCTCCTGTCGGTCGCCATGGGGATGGCGCAAAGGCGGCTATTGTCGCGACCCGGCGCACTGCGGGCAATCGCAAATCCTGAATCGCGTTGTGTTGCAGGCAATTCCCGTCACGGAACAGACGGATCGAGGTACCTCAGCGTGCGGGACGCGGGGTTTTCAGAGCTTTCTCGATCGCGCCGACCAACGCCTTGTCGCCCGGCTCGGTCTTGCTGCCGTAACTGGCCAGCAGCCGCCCATCGCGGCCGACCAGGTACTTGTGGAAGTTCCACTTGGGTGCCTCGCCAGCGGCTTCAGCCAGTTCGCGGTACAGCGCCGTGGCCTCATCGCCCACCACGTGGACCTTCTCGAACATCGGGAACTTCACCCCATAGGTCAGCGTGCAGAACTCGCGGATATCGTCCTCGCTCTGGAACTCCTGCTCCTTGAAATCCCCCGATGGGAAGCCGAGCACGGCGAAACCCTGACTCCCGTATTTGGCGTGCAGTGCCTCCAGCCCCTCGAACTGGGGCGTGAAACCGCATTTGCTGGCGGTGTTGACCACAAGCAGCACATCGCCGGCATAGGACTGGCGCAGGTTCACCGGTTGTTTGCCTGCCAGTGGCCGGAAGCTGTGGTCCAACAGGCCCGTGGCCGCGCCGGCCAGGCCGGCAATCAGTGCGGTGCCGGCGATGACGGCGACAGGGAAGGCAAGACGGCGCATGGCGGTATCTACAGGAAGCGGTGGCCAAGTATGTCTTTTGTCATGCGAAAAAGTAGTTGACGCTGCGTGTCTTGGTGTTATAGTTGCATACAACACCGACTGACCAATCAGCAGGATGTGTCCATGAACCGCCAGATCAACAACACGCTTTCCGCACTGGTCGCCAGTGGCGCACTGCTGGTCGCCGTGCTGGTACTGGCATCGCCGGCCACGTCCGACATTTCGCAGATCGGCCAGGACTCCACCCGGATTGTCGGGATCGACACCGACGCCCTGTTGGCCGATGCCATGGAGCAAGCGACCTCGGCCAGCGATTCAGACTCCATTTCAACCAGTTCCACCTCAACAGACTCCACTTCTACGCGCTCTACAGGGACGAGCTCGCGATGGCATCACGGCTCCCTCGCGATGCCTTACTTCTCATTCGTTCCCCGGGGTTGACCCAATGACCGCATTCCAATGGAGCGATGGCGCTCCGATCTATCGCCAGCTGAAAGAACGCGTCGTGGCAATGATGCTTGACGGCGTGCTCAAGCCCGGCGACGCCCTGCCCTCTGTCAGGCAGGTCGCCGCCGACTACCAGCTCAATCCAATCACGGTCTCGCGCGCCTACCAGGAGTTGGTGGACGAGGCCCTCGTCGAAAAACGCAGGGGTCTGGGCATGTACATGACCGAAGGTGCGGCAAAAAAACTGCTCGCAAGCGAGCGCACCCGTTTCCTCACCGAGGAATGGCCGCTGGTGCTGGAACGCATCACGCGACTGGGGCTGAGCACCGAAGAGCTGCTGGCTCCCGTATCGATCAAGGCAGGTGCCCAATGAATGCCGCGATCCAACCCCGCGCGGACACCGGCAATGCCGTGGTCAACGCCGGCAACCTGCGCAAGCTCTACAAGAGCAAGGCCGCGCTGGACGGTGCCAGCTTCACGATTCCCGCCGGCCGCATCGTCGGGCTGATCGGCCCCAACGGCGCGGGCAAGACCACCGCGCTGAAGGCGATGCTCGGCCTGATCCCGTTCGAGGGACAGATGAGCGTCCTGGGCCGGGACCCGCGCACTTCGCGCGACGAATTGATGCGTGATGTCTGCTTCATCGCCGACGTCGCCGTGCTGCCGCGCTGGATCCGGGTCGGCGAGGCGATCGAGTTCGTCGCCGGGGTGCACCCGCGCTTCGACCGTGCCCGCTGCGAACGCTTCCTCAAGGGCACCAAGCTGACCCCGAAAATGCGCGTGCGTGAACTGTCCAAGGGCATGATCGTGCAGCTCCACCTGGCCCTGGTGATGGCGATCGACGCCCGGTTGCTGGTGCTGGACGAACCCACCCTGGGGCTGGACATCCTCTATCGCAAGCAGTTCTACCAGCGCCTGCTGGAGGACTATTTCGACGAGGACAAGACGATCCTCATCACCACCCACCAGGTCGAGGAGGTCGAGCACATCCTCACCGACGTGATGTTCATCCGCGACGGCAAGATCGTGCTGGACAGCGAGATGGACACCCTCGGCGAGCGCTTCGTCGAGGTGCTGGTCAACGCCGACCAGCTTGAGGCGGCACGGGCGCTGAACCCGCTGGACGATCGCTCGCTGCCGTTCGGCAAGACCGTGATGCTGTTCGATGGCGTGCCGCGCGACCAGCTCGACGCATTGGGTGAAACCCGCACGCCGGGACTGGCCGACCTGTTCGTCGCCACCATGAAAGGGACCTACGCATGAACGCCGTTGTCGACCCCCCCGTTGTCGAATCCCGCTCCGTGCCGCAGCCCGCGGCGCCTCACCTCGCCCACTCCACCCACAAGTTCAGGCTGCTGCTGCGACGCGAGTTCTGGGAGCACAAGGGCGGTTTCCTGTGGGCGCCGCTGATCGCCGGCGGCATCTCCCTGCTGCTGACGCTGATGGCGGTGATCGTCGGCGAAGTCGCCGCAAGACGCGCCATCGGCTCGGGCAAGCTCACGATCGACGGCAATGTCGTGGTCAACGGCCTGGATCTGAGCGTGCTGAGCGGCAAGCTCGATGCGGAAAAGATGCAGCAACTCGCCCAGGGCATTGACCTGTCGCTGCTGAAGGCCGCGCTCTGGCCCTTCATCGTGCTCGCGTTCGTGGTGTTCTTCTATTGCCTGGGCGCGCTGTACGACGACCGCAAGGACCGTAGCGTGCTGTTCTGGAAATCGCTGCCGCTGTCGGACGCCCAGACCGTGCTGTCCAAGGTGGTCAGTGCCACCCTGGTAGCACCGTTGCTGGCCGTGGCCGCCGGCGTGGCGACCATGATCGGTTTCATGGTGCTGCTGAGCGCGGTGGTGCTGTTGCACGGCGGCAATCCGGTCGCGCTGCTGTGGGGGCCGGGCAATCCGCTCAACGTGCTTGCCAGCCTGCTTGCCGCGGTGCCGGTGTTCGCCCTGTGGTCGTTGCCGACCGTCGGCTGGCTTCTGCTGTGCTCGGCCTGGGCACGTACCAAGCCGTTCCTGTGGGCCATCATGGTGCCGCTGTTCGCCGGCATCTTCGTCAGCTGGTTCGAGTTGATGAAGGTGTTCAACCTCGACTCGTCGTGGTTCTGGTCGAACGTGGTCGGACGCATGCTGCTGGGCACGGTTCCCGGCGCGGACCTGCTCTACCGCGGCAACGCCAGCGGAATGACCGGACCCGACAGCGCACAGGGCCTGCTGGAATACCTCTCCGCCAGCAACACCCTGTCCAGTCTGGCGATGCCGGAGCTCTGGATCGGCGTGGTCGCCGGCGCCGCGATGATCTTCGTGGCCATCCGCCTGCGCCGCTGGCGCGACGAAGGCTGATCGGATCCGAGCGGTTTGATAAGGCCAATTTGATCCGACCAGAACTCCCTGCCGGCTACACCGTCGGCAGGGGTCACACAATTTCCCCGGAGAATCCGATGCGCAAGATCATCCTCGGCTGCGTATTGCTGTTGCCCCTGGTGGCGATGGCCGACCCGTCCTGCAAGCATTCCGCGCCACGCGACCTCAGCCTCGACCTGGGCGGTATCAAAACGGTGCTGTTCGAGGTCGGCCCCCACGACCTCCAGGTCCAGGCAAGCGCAGCATCCGGCAACCGCATCGAGGGCGTGGCCTGCGCCTCGGATGCGAAGTACCTGCCCGAACTCACGCTCGACCAGGTGAGGTCCGGTGACCGGCTCACCGTGCGTCTGCTGCGCAATGGCGGCTCCGGCAGCGGCGGCATCTTCAACCTGTTCGGCAAGAAGCACTATGGCTACATGAAGTTACGGGCCAGCGTACCGGACGATGTGCTGGTCCAACTCAAGGTCGGCTCGGGCGATGTCGGCATCAATGGCGCGCGCGAGGCCCGAATCGACATCGGCTCCGGCGACGCCAGGGCCACCCGCATCCGCGGCACGCTCACCGCGAGCGTGGGTTCCGGCGATCTCGTCGCCGAGGACATCGGTGCCCTGCAACTGCAGTCGGTAGGCTCGGGCGACGCGACGATCCGCACGGTTCGTGGTGCCACGAAGGTGGGCAGCATCGGTTCGGGCGACCTGGAAATCACCGGCAGCCAGGGCCCCGTCGATATCGGCTCGGTCGGCTCCGGCGATATCGATCTGCGCGACATTGGCGGCAGCATCACCGTCGGCTCCATCGGCTCGGGCGACATCGAGGTCGACAGCGTGCGCGGCGATCTCGTCGTGCGCTCGGTCGGAAGCGGCAATGTCGACCACCGCGGTGTCGAAGGCACGGTCGACCTCCCGCGCGGTCACTGATACCCACCTTTCGGAGACGTCAATGAAACCCCTTCATGCATTCGTTTGCGGACTGGTCCTTGCCGCCACCCTGGTTGGCTGCCAGCAATCGACCGACCGGGTCCACAATCATTCGGTGATGCAGCACGTTCGCGTGGACGGCGATCGCGTCGGTGCCAATAGTCCCGACGGCACTACCACCTGGATCGATGCCTCCGGATCGCTCCAGATCGACGGCAGGGACGTCGCGCTGACTGCAGAGCAACGTGCCCTGGCCTTGCAGTACCGCGCCGAGGCCATGGGCATGAAAGCCGATGGCGTCGCCGTCGCCAAATCCAGCGCCAAGCTGGCCGGCAAGGCGATCGGTGCAGTGGCTTCCGGACTCGCGAGCGGCGATCCGGGCAGCATCGGCACGAAGATCGAAGCCGACGCCAAGCAGATCGAGACCGGTGCGATGGCGGTATGCCAACGCCTCAACGTCTTGCAGGAGCGCCAGGATGCCCTGGCCCGGTCGCTACCCGCGTTCGCGCCTTACGCCACCATCACCGATGCGATTGCGGCCGACTGCAGGTCCAAAAGCACTCCGGACGACCAGGGAACATCCACCGCTCCAGACGCATAGGCATCCGAGATGGACACCATGACCCACCGCCACGCTTACCGCCTTGCCTTGCCGCTGCTCTGCCTGTCCTGGCTCGCGGCCTGTGCGAACCCGAGCAGTTCGCACGACGCCATGACGGCCGGCCTGAACCAGGCTTCCGAAGAAATCCGCAGCGCATCCGACAAGGTCAGGGAGGAACTCGCCCACGGCGACATTTCGCTCTCCAGCGACGACGCCAACGCACCGGACGCGGCCATCACCCCGCAGGGCGAACTGCTGATCGATGGCCATAAAGTGGCAACCGACGCGGCCCAGCAGGCGCTGCTGCTGGACTACCGGACGCAGATCGCCGGCATCGCCCAGGCCGGAGCCGACATTGGCCTGCAGGGCGCCGACCTCGCCATGAAGGCCATGGGCGAGGCGGTAAAAGGCGTCTTCAACGGCGCGAGCGAGGACGATATCAAGCGCGCCGTGGAAGCCCAGGCCAGTGGCATCAAGCAGGAGGCCATGAAGCTGTGCGATCGGCTTCCGGCCCTGCTGGCGACCCAGCAGAAACTCGCCGCGGCGCTTCCCGAGTTCCAGCCCTACGCCACGATGGACCAGTCGGAGATCGACGACTGCCGCAACAATGATGGCTTCACCGACGCGGATCGGGCCCAGACACAGGCCGAGGTGCGCGATAAGGTTCGCAATGCGACCCGGACCGGTATCCGCGACGGGATTCGCGGCAGCATCCAGCGCGTCGCCCAAGCCGCTGGCATCGCCAGCGCCGGTACCGGTGACACGGTTGAGATCAACGGCGTCCGCTTCTTGCTGCCGCCGGGTGGCGTGTCGACCGAGGCTGCCAACGATGTCACCCGTATCGAAGTCAGCAATGGGCTGCGGGTGAAACTGGTCGATGGCGAACTGTGGATCAATGGCAAGCGCTATCCCGCCCCGAAAGCCGGCGGCGAAATTGATCTGCGCACACCTGACACGGTCAAGGTGGACGGAGCCGTGGTCAGCACGATCTGACCCGGGCGCAGCGGGTCGAACCCTACCGCTGGATCCCTCCCCGGGTCAGCGCGACCGGATCCAGCAGTTGCCGCAACGCCTGCTCGGTCATGCCGGTGACTTCCACCGCCACCTCCAGCACCGGACGCTGCTGCTTGTAGGCCTGTTTGGCAATCGCCGCGGCCTTCTCGTAACCGATCACCGGGTTGAGCGCGGTGACCAGGATCGGGTTGCGCTGCAGCGCATCGGCGACCACGTCGCGTCGCACCTGCAGGCCGGCGATCACCTTGTCGGCCAGCAACCGCATCGTGTTGCCCAGCAGGCCGATGGAGTCCAGCAGGTCCAGCGCGATCAGCGGCAGCATCACGTTGAGCTGGAAGTTGCCGCTCTGCCCGGCCACGGTGATCGCGGTGTGGTGGCCCATCACCTGCGCGCAGACCATGCAGGCCGCCTCCGGGATCACCGGATTGACCTTGCCCGGCATGATCGAACTGCCTGGCTGCAACGCCGGCAATTCGACTTCGCCCAGCCCCGCCAATGGCCCGGAATTCATCCAGCGCAGGTCGTTGGCGATCTTCATCACCGCCACCGCCAGCACGCTGAGTTGCCCGGACAGTTCCACCGCGTCGTCCTGCGAGGCCAGACCCTCGAACTTGTTCTCGGCCGACTCGAACCGGGTTTTGCCCAGCGATGACAGGGACTTCGCCATCGCCTTGCCGAAACGCGGGTCGGCATTGATGCCGGTGCCGATGGCCGTGCCGCCGATGGGCAGCCGTCGCAGGCGCTTGAGCGCGTCCTCGATCCGCGCCTGCGCCGAGGCCAGCTGCGCCGACCAGGCACCGAACTCCTGCGCGAACGTAAGCGGCATCGCGTCCATTAAATGCGTGCGGCCGGTCTTGGTGATCTTGCCCAACGCCTTGCCGCGCCGGTCGATGGTCCGTCGCAGGTGCTTGAGCGAAGGCAGCAGCGATTCGACCGTGGCCAGTTGCGCCGACACCCGCAGCGCGGTCGGGATCACGTCGTTCGAACTCTGGCCCAGATTGACGTCATCGTTGGGATGCACCGCCTTGCCGCGCACCGAACGCGAGGCGAGCGTGGCGATCACCTCGTTGGCATTCATGTTGCTCGACGTGCCGGAGCCGGTCTGGAACACGTCGATCGGGAAGTGGGCATCGAAGTCGCCGGCTGCGACGCTCAGCGCCGCCTTATGGATCGCCGCCGACCGGCCCTTCGGCAGCAGGCCCAATTCGCCATTCACCTGTGCGGCGGCCGCCTTGACCAGACCCAGCGCGCGGATGAATCCCCGCGGCATCGGCCGGCCGGAAATCGGAAAGTTCTCCACCGCGCGCTGGGTCTGCGCGCCCCACAGTGCGTCGGCGGGCACCTGGAGCTCGCCCATGCTGTCGTGTTCGATGCGGTAATCCTGCCTGGCCATGACGTCCTCCCAATAAGAATCCGAGGATACGCCGGCCGTCGGCAACACTCCGTGGTGGGGTCGTCCCGGCCGCCTCGCGCTAGAATGCCCGGCCGTCCAATCTGCCCTGAAGCCATGCCCGCCAACATCGATTCCCGGTTGCTCGCCCTGTCCCCGCTCGATGGCCGTTACGCCGGCAAGGTCGATGCGCTGCGGCCGATCTTCTCCGAGTTCGGCCTGATCAAGGCGCGGGTCAAGGTCGAGGTCGAATGGCTGCTGGCACTGGCGAACGAGCCCGGCATCGAGGAACTGGCGCCGTTCTCGCCAGACGCCATCACCCGCCTGCGCGCCCTCGCCGATGGCCTGTCGGTGGAAGGCGCGGCGCGGGTCAAGGAGATCGAACGCACCACCAACCACGACGTCAAGGCGGTCGAATACTTCATCAAGGAGCAACTGGCCGGTGACGCCGAACTGGGCCCCGCGCTGGAGTTCGTCCACTTCGCCTGCACCTCCGAGGACATCAACAACCTCAGCTACTCGCTGATGCTCAACGAGGCGCGCAACACGGTGATGGTGCCGCGGCTGGACGAGTTGATCGCCAAACTGCGCGCGATGGCGCACGAATACGCCGCCCTGCCGATGCTCTCGCGCACCCACGGCCAGACCGCCTCGCCGACCACCGTCGGCAAGGAAATCGCCAATGTCGTGGCGCGCCTGCTGCGTCAGCGCGAGACCCTGATCGCGGCGCCGATGCCGGGCAAGATCAACGGCGCGGTCGGCAACTACAACGCCCACGTCGCCTCCTACCCCGGCATCGACTGGCCTAAATTCTCCGAAGCCTTCGTCACCTCGCTGGGCCTGACCTGGCAGCCCTACACCACCCAGATCGAGCCGCACGACGGCAT
>DATJBR010000165.1:0-1998 GCA_035515255.1 Lysobacter sp.
ACCGTGGGCGGGATGGTCCGCGTGGACGCGATGGCCACCCATACCAGCGACGGCGACATCGCCAAGGGCACTGCCGGCCGCGATTTCTACGTCCCCGGCGCGATCCCGGTCGGCGGCGAAGGCGTCGACACCTACCTCGACAGCCATGCCAAGTTCTCGCGGCTGTGGTTCGACGCCAGCACCGAACTGGATTCGGGTGACAAGCTCGGCGCGCGCTTCGAGATGGACTTCTTCGGCGGCGCGCTCGGCAACACCGCCGCGACCAACACCTACGGCACCACGGTCCGGCACGCGTACCTGACCTGGAACCGGCTGCTGATCGGCCAGACCTGGTCGAACTTCATGGACACCGCGGCGCTGATCGACTCGGTGGACTTCGTCGGTCCGACCGATGCACTGGTGTTCGTGCGCCAGCCGCAGATCCGCTACACCCACGGCCCGTTCGCGGTGTCGCTGGAGAATCCGGAAACCACGGTGCAACCGGCCGGCGGCGGCGCGCGCGTGATCAGCGGCGACAACAGCGTGCCCGACCTCATCGCCCGCTATACGCGCAAGGGCGACCGGGGCCACTTCAGCGTCGCCGGCATGGTGCGGCAGCTCAAATACGAGCCGGTCGCCGGCAACCCCGACAGTGCCACCGGCTTCGCCGCGACCGTCAGCGGTCTGGTCAAGCTGGGCGAGTACACCGACCTGCGCTACCAGGCCACCGGCGGCGAAGGCTTCGGGCGCTACATCGGCCTGGCGACGGTGCAACAGGATGCGATGGCCGATGCCAACGGCAACCTCGACGCGCTCGGCGGCTGGGCGGCCTATGCGGGCCTGCGCCACGTGTTCAACCCAACGGTGCGGGGCAACATCTTCTACGCTCACTCGCAGTGGGACAACGACACCGCCCTGACCGGCTTCGGCGTCACCCGCCGGGTGCAGTCCGCACACGCCAACCTGATCTGGTCACCGGTGCCCAAGCTGGATCTGGGCATCGAGGCTATCTGGGGTGAGCGCACGTTGGAATCGGGCACCGACGGCGAGTTGATCCGCCTGCACACGATGGCCCGCTACACGTTCTGAACAACCTGCGTCACGCGATCGGCCGGGCCCGCGCAAGTGAGCCCGGCTTTTTTTGGCTCCTATTCCCTGCGAGGGAAAGCGCGGTGCTGATATGGCGCTGTGCAGGGGTGTCGGGCGGCGGGTGTCCCTGCCCTTGAGGGCGAAATAAAGGAGGAGGCGATGGCCGAAGGCCGTCGCCGGGGGACATTCGCCTTCAAGGGCAGGGACACCCGTCGTGTGGGAGTACTCGGTGGTCCGGGGAGCAGAGCCGGCATTCCTCGCATGACCCCGCTACATGCACCCCGAAAGCCGAGCTCCGTCGTGGGCGGGCGGGAGGTCTTCGCAGCGAAGTAAAGGAGGAGGCTTCCGCCTTCAGGCGGAAGCCGGGGGACATGAGCGGAGAAGACCTCCCGCCCACGACGGAGCCCCCCAGATCGCATTGAGCCCCCCTCAACGCACCACCAGCACCGGGATCGTGCTGTGGGTGATCACCGCATTGGTCTGGCTGCCAACCAGCAGCCGATCCAGCCCACGTCGCCCGTGGCTGGCCATGACGATCAGGTCCACCCCGCGCGCCGTGGCGGTCTCCAGGATCGTTTCGGCCGGATACCGGTCGGGCACGTACAACGTCTGATGACGGACGCCGAGTTCGGTCGCACGTGCGCCGGCCGCGGCCAGCACCTCGTCGGCGGCCTTGCGCACATGCGTGCGGTACTCCTCCAGCATGCCGGCCGAACCGCCCCACACCTGGCCCGCATCCACCGGCGTCCAGCGGTCGGACGTGGTGAGGATTGTCACTTCGGCGTTCAACGCCGCCGCGAGGCGAAGGCCCTGCTCCAGCCCCTTGTTGGCCAGCTCGGAACCGTCGGTCGCAATCAGTATCTGTCGGTACATGGTTTCAACACTCCTGTCGCTATGTGTAACAACGCAATCAGCCGCGATCACCGACCA
>DATJBR010000166.1:0-4209 GCA_035515255.1 Lysobacter sp.
CGGGCACGGGTCGTTGCGGCCGACCTTGGGGAAGCCCTGTGCCTCGGCCTGGGCGGCCTGCGCCTGCGCGGCTTCCTCGTCGGCGCTGTAGCCGCCGGCGCTGGCGTGCTGGAACTGCATCTGCTGGGCCTTGGCGGCGGCTTGGGCGCGCTCCTGGGCTTCCAGCGCGGCGACTTCCTCTTCGCTGCGGATGCGTACGCGGGCGAGCAGCGAGATGACATCGTGCTTCACCTTCTCCAGCATGGCCGAGAACAGGATGAATGCTTCCTGCTTGTACTCCTGCTTGGGCTGCTTCTGCGCGTAGCCGCGCAGGTGGATGCCCTGGCGCAGGTAGTCCATCTGCGCGAGATGCTCCTTCCAGCTCTGGTCGAGCACGTTGAGCATGAAGTGCTTTTCCAGCATGCGGGTCGTTTCCGGCCCCAGCTGCGCTTCGCGCTCGGCCACCTGCTTGGCGATTTCGGCAATGGCGAAGTCGGTGACGGCTTCGTAGTCGATCTCCTCGCGTCCACCCACGAACCCCTGCACGTCGAGCTGCAGGTTGAAATCCTCGGCCAGCGCGGCCTCTAGGCCCGGCAGGTCCCACTGCTCGTGCATCGAGTTGAGCGGGACGAAGCGGGCCACCAGTTCGGCGACCACATCCTCGCGGATACCGTCGATGTTGTCCTTGACGTCCTCGGCCTCCAGCAACTCGTTGCGCTGGCCGTAGATGACCTTGCGCTGGTCGTTGTTGACATCGTCGAAGTCGAGCAGGTTCTTGCGGATGTCGAAGTTGTGCGCCTCGACCTTGCGCTGCGCGTTGGCGATCTGCTTGGACACCAGCGGGCTTTCGATGATGTCGTCTTCCTTCAGGCCCATGCGCTCCATCACCCGCTGCACCCAGTCGGCCGCGAAGATGCGCATCAGGTTGTCTTCCAGCGACAGGTAGAAGCGCGAGGAGCCCGGATCACCCTGGCGACCGGCGCGACCGCGCAGCTGGTTGTCGATGCGGCGTGACTCGTGGCGTTCGGTACCGACGATGTGCAGGCCGCCGGCGGCCTTGACAGCGTCGTGGCGGACCTGCCATTCGGCCTTCAGACGCGCCTTGGTGGCTTCGTCGACGGGCCCGCCGGTCTCGGCCTCGATCACCGCGATCTCGTTATCCACCGACCCGCCGAGCACGATATCGGTACCGCGACCGGCCATGTTGGTGGCGATGGTGATCGCGCCCGGACGGCCGGCCTGGGCGACGATGGTCGCCTCGCGCTCGTGCTGCTTGGCGTTGAGCACCTCGTGATGGATGCCGGCCTCGCGCAGCTGGTCGCTGAGCATTTCCGACACCTCGATGGAGGTGGTGCCGACCAGCACCGGTTGGCCCTTGGCGTGAGCGGCCTTGATCTCGGCCGCCACTGCGCGGTATTTGCCGGCGCGGTTGAGGAACACCGCGTCCGGGCTGTCGATGCGCTGCACCGGGCGGTTGGGCGGGATCACCACCACTTCCAGCCCGTAGATGCTCTGGAACTCGAACGCCTCGGTGTCCGCCGTACCGGTCATGCCGGCCAGCTTCTTGTACATGCGGAACAGGTTCTGGAAGGTGATCGAGGCCAGCGTCTGGTTTTCGCGCTGGACCGGCACGCCCTCCTTCGCCTCCACCGCCTGGTGCAGGCCGTCGGACCAGCGACGCCCGGCCAGGGTGCGGCCGGTGAACTCATCGACGATTACCACCTCGCCGTCGCGGATGATGTAGTCGACATCACGCTGGTAGATGGCGTGCGCGCGCAGGGCGGCATTGAGGTGATGGACGACGGCGAGGTTCTGCGGCGAATACAGTCCGTCCTCCTCGTCCGGGCCGAGGATTCCGGCGCCGCGCAACAACTGCTCGGCATGCTCCTGACCTTCTTCGGAAAGGTGGACCTGCTTGCCCTTCTCGTCGACCCAGTAGTCACCCTCGCCTTCCTCTTCCTTCTGCCGGGTCAGCGACGGGACGATACGGTTGACCTTGATGTACAGATCGGGTGAGTCGTCGGCCGGACCGGAGATGATCAGCGGGGTACGCGCCTCGTCGATCAGGATCGAGTCGACCTCGTCGATGATCGCGAAATTCAGGCCGCGCTGGTGGCGGTCTTCCTTCGACAGCGCCATGTTGTCGCGCAGGTAGTCGAAGCCGAACTCGTTGTTGGTGCCGTAGGTGATGTCGGCACGGTAAGCCTCGGCCTTGTCGCCGTGTGGCATGCCGGGATAGACCACGCCGACCGACAGGCCGAGCCAGTTGTACAGCTTGCCCATCCAGGCCGAGTCGCGCCGGGCCAGATAGTCGTTGACGGTCACCAGATGCACACCGTCGCCGGTCAGCGCGTTGAGGTAGACCGGCAACGTGCCGACCAGGGTCTTGCCCTCGCCGGTGCGCATCTCGGCGATCTTGCCCAGGTGCAGCACCATGCCGCCGACCAGCTGGACGTCGTAGTGGCGCATGCCCAGCACGCGGCGCGAGGCTTCGCGGCAGACCGCAAAGGCCTCCGGGAGGATCTGGTCGAGGGTCGCGCCATCGCTCAGGCGCTGCTTGAACTCGGGGGTCTTGGCCTGCAGTTCGGCGTCGCTGAGCTTCTCCATCTCCGGCTCGAGCGCGTTGATCTTGACGACGGTGCGTTGCAGCTGGCGCAGCAGACGTTCGTTGCGGCTGCCGAAGACACGGGTAAGCAGGTTGGTGAGCATTGTTGGGTCCAGGACGGGTCAGGTGGTCAAGCCGGAGCAGGAACAGAGACAGAAACAGGCCACACACCTGTCAGGCTGCACGACCAACAAAATAACGGGGACAACGAGCGCAAAGACAGGAGCGAAAACAACAACAGGACGCCGTGCGCCCTGTCTTGGCAAACACCCATTCTAGCGTGGGGGCGAGCGAGCGCCTATCAAGGGCTGGTGCGCGCCAGCATGGGGCGTGGGGAATGGGCGGCCTTGCAGGGCCGCGCCGGCTTCGAACAGGTCGCGGGCAACCGGCGACTTTGCCGCAGGAGTGGCAGAGGCATGTCTCCGCCGGTGAGTCGCGAACCCGCTAATGCGCGCTGCGTCGTGCAGGTCGCGACTGGCGTCGCTCCCGCGAAAGCTGCCTTCACAAGGGGGCCCTGGCCATGATCCGGCAGCCCCGCTGGCTCACGATCAGCCGCGCAGGGGCGACCGCTGGCTGAGGAACTTGTTCGGGTTGACCACGTTGCCGTTCTGCCACACCTCGAAGTGCACATGGGCACCGGTGGAGCGGCCGCTGGAACCGGCCTTGGCGACTTCCTGCCCGGCCCGCACCAGACCGCCGACCTTGCGGGTCAGCCTGGAGTTGTGGGCGTAGCGGGTGACGTAACCGTTGCCGTGGTCGATCTCGATCGTGTTGCCGTAACCGGAGCGCACGCCGGAGAAGCTGACCACGCCATCGGCCACCGCCATCACCGGATCACCGACATTGGCCTTGAAGTCGATGCCCTTGTGGAACGCGCGGCCGCCGCGGAACGGATCGGCGCGGCCGCCGAAGTTCGACGTGATGTAGCTCTGTATCGGCTCACGCGAGGGCACCGCGTTCATGTCGAGCTGGCGATTGAACAGCAGCGATTCCAGGACCGACAGCTGCTCGCCGGAGGCACGGAACTGCGCGCCCAGATCGGAAAGCCCTTCATCCAGCTCCTGCCGGGGCATGTCTTCCACCGGGCCGACGCCACCAACGCCGACCGGCTCGTTGAAGTCGAACTCGCCATCCTGCAACTGACCGATGCGGGTCAGGCGATCACCCAATGCGTTGAGGCGGTTGGCCTCGGCCTGCAGCTCGCCCAGACGGGCGGCCAGCGCGTTGATCTCGCGTTGCGCATCCGCCTGGGCGGATTCGATCAGGACCTGCTGATCGGCCACCTGGTGGCGCAGACTTGCGTTGACGGCAAACCCGCCGCCCAGGCCCATGGCCAGGCCGCCGCCGAGCAGCAACGCCGCGGCCAATACGGGCCGTTGTCCGCCGGCCTGCAGTACGCGGTGGCCCAGGGAAGCCCAGGTGCCGCGCGATTTGTTTACGATGTCTTGATAGGTCATATGTCCGATGTCTGAATTCCGATCCCACCCGCCGCGTCGCCCCTCGACCCCCACCGCTGCGCTCGATGCGCTGCTGGCGGAGCCCGCTGGCGACCCGATTCGTCGCGCCCTCTGGCTCGACGAGCTGGACCGTCGGTTACGCCCACTCCTGCCGTTCCCGCTGGCCGC
>DATJBR010000167.1:0-4515 GCA_035515255.1 Lysobacter sp.
CCGCGTCACGCAAGCCATCCGATACAGGAGTAGCCCTCATGATCGACTCGTTCTCCACCCGGTCCCGACTCGACGTCAACGGGAAGCAGTACCACTATTTCAGCCTGCCCAAGCTGGGGCAGCAGTTCGACATCGCCCGCCTGCCCTTCTCGATGAAGATCCTGCTGGAGAACCTGCTGCGCCATGAAGATGGCGGCGTCACGGTCGGCAAGGACCACATCGAAGCGGTTGCCCGGTGGAACCCGACCGCCGAGGCGTCCACCGAGATCGCCTTCATGCCGGCGCGCGTGGTGCTGCAGGACTTCACCGGTGTGCCCTGCGTGGTCGATCTGGCGGCGATGCGTGATGCGGTGACCAGGCTCGGTGGCAATCCGGGGCAGATCAATCCGCAGATTCCGTCCGAGCTGGTGATCGACCACTCCGTGCAGGTCGACGTGTTCGGTCGTCCCGACGCGCTGGACATCAACGGCCAGATCGAATTCGACCGCAACAAGGAGCGCTACGGCTTCCTGCGCTGGGGCCAGAAAGCGCTGGAAAACTTCAAGGTGGTGCCGCCCAACACCGGCATCGTCCATCAGGTCAACCTGGAGAACCTCGCCCGAGTGGTGATGGAACGTGAGGTGGATGGTGATTTGCTGGCGTTCCCGGACACCGTGTTCGGCACCGACAGCCACACCACCATGATCAACGGCATCGGCGTGCTCGGCTGGGGCGTGGGCGGCATCGAGGCGGAGGCCGCGATGCTGGGCCAGCCGTCGTCGATGCTGATCCCGCAGGTGGTCGGCTTCAAGCTGACCGGCAAGCTGCCCGAAGGCGCGACCGCGACCGACCTGGTGCTGACCGTCACCCAGATGCTGCGCAAGCACGGCGTGGTCGGCAAGTTCGTCGAGTTCTACGGTGAAGGCCTGCAGCACCTGCCGCTGGCCGACCGCGCGACGATCGCCAACATGGCACCGGAATACGGCGCCACCTGCGGCATCTTCCCGGTCGACGCAGAAGCGGTGAGGTACCTGCGCCTGTCAGGCCGCAGCGAGGAGCAGATCGCGCTGGTCGAAGCGTATGCCAGGGCCCAGGGCCTGTGGCACGAGCCGGGCCAGCCCGAGGCCACGTACTCGGTGACCATGGGCCTGGACATGTCCGAGGTCCAGCCGTCGCTGGCCGGTCCGAAGCGCCCGCAGGACCGCGTCCTGCTGAGCGACATGAAGGACAACTTCCGCACCAATGTGAAGGGCTTCACCGCCCACCGCAGCGTGGGTTGCGCCGATCAGGCACTGAAAGCGGAAGGCGGCGGACAGCCGCAGGCCGAACACCTGGCCGCCAAGCCGGTCTCGACCATCCGGCTGCAGGACAAGGACCACGCGCTCAGCGACGGTTCCGTGGTCATCGCGGCGATCACCTCCTGCACCAACACCTCCAACCCGGCGGTGATGCTGGGTGCCGGCCTGCTCGCCCGCAAGGCGGTCGCACGTGGCCTGACCGCCGCGCCGTGGGTCAAGACCTCGCTCGGGCCCGGCTCGCGCGTGGTCACCGATTACCTGCAGAAGGCCGGCGTGCTGGCCGATCTGGAGAAGCTCGGTTTCTACGTCGTCGGCTACGGCTGCACCACCTGCATCGGCAACTCCGGCCCGCTGCCGGACGCCGTGTCCAAGGGCATCGCCGAGAACGACCTCGCGGTCGCCGCGGTGTTGTCGGGCAACCGCAACTTCGAAGGCCGCATCCATGCCGAGGTGAAGATGAACTACCTCGCCTCGCCGCCGCTGGTGGTCGCCTATGCAATCGCCGGCACGGTGGACATGGACCTGACCACCGATTCGCTGGGCAAGGATCAGGACGGCAACGATGTCTACCTGCGCGACATCTGGCCGAGCAACAAGGAGATCGGCGACATGATCGCCGCGACCGTCGGCCCGGAACTGTTCGCACAGAACTATGCCGACGTGTTCAAGGGCGATGCCCGCTGGAACGGGATCGAGTCGCCCGACGGCGAGTCCTTCGCGTGGGACGAGGCTTCGACCTACATCAAGAACCCGCCCTACTTCGACGGCATGACGATGGAGGTCGGTTCGATCGACGACGTCCACGGCGCCCGCGTGATGGGCCTGTTCGGCGATTCGATCACCACCGACCATATCTCTCCGGCCGGTGCGATCAGGAAGGACTCCCCGGCAGGCCGTTTCCTGCAGTCGCGCGGCGTGCAGCCGGCCGACTTCAACAGCTACGGTTCGCGTCGCGGCAACGACGACGTGATGGTGCGCGGCACCTTCGCCAACATCCGCATCCGCAACCTGATGCTGGACAACGTGGAAGGCGGCTACACCAGGCACTTCGGCAAGGACGGAGTCGGCGAGCAGATGGCGATCTACGACGCGGCGATGAAGTACAAGGCCGAGGGCGTCCCGCTGGTGGTGTTCGCCGGCAAGGAATACGGCACCGGCTCCTCACGCGACTGGGCGGCCAAGGGCACCATCCTGCTGGGCGTCAAGGCAGTCGTCGCCGAGAGCTTCGAGCGCATCCACCGCTCCAACCTGGTCGGCATGGGCGTGCTCCCGCTGCAGTTCAAGGACGGCGAAAGCGCGCTGACCCACGGCCTGGACGGTTCGGAGGTGATCGACGTGACCGGTCTGGACGATGGCGCTTCCAGGACCGCCACCGTGGTTGCGAAGAAGGCCGACGGCAGCGAGAAGCGCTTCGAGGTCGACGTGCTGCTGCTGACCCCGAAGGAAGTCGAGTACTACCGCAACGGCGGCATCCTGCATTACGTGCTGCGGGATCTGGCGAAGAAGGCGGCATAAACGCTTTCAGGCAAACAGAAAAAGCGGCTTCGGCCGCTTTTTTTGTGGGTGGTCTTCCGACGCGAACAGGTGGATCGGAAAAGCGCCTTACCGCTTGAACCCGGCGGCAATCTCCAACACGGTCGAATACGGTTCCGGATCATTGCGGTTGCTGAGCAGTACCACCGTCAGGCGCTGCTGCGGATAGCGCACGATCACGTTGCGGAAGCCGATCGTCTCGCCCGAATGCCACACGCTGTCGCCGCTGATGCGCCAGCCGAAACCGTAGTCGACCTGCGGATCGTCGGTGGGCGTTGCCGGGGCGAACGCCATCCGTCGTGACTCGTCCGCGAGCAGGCGGTCGTCGTAGAGGGCCGCGTCCCACTTCGCCAGATCGTCGATCGAGGAGTAGATGCCGCCATCGCCGAGCACCGCACTTGTGGGACTCTGGTCGGTGCGCGTCCAAACGCCATCGACCGCGGTATAGCCGTAAGCACGGTGGCTGATGTCGTGGCCACCGCGCACGTAGGCCAGGGTGTTGTCCATGCCGAGCGGCTGGAAGATCCGCTCGCGCAGGAACGCCGGATAATCGCGGCCCGAAGCCTGCTCGACGGTCAATGCCAACAAGGCGTAGCCGCTGTTGCTGTAGCGGTAGTCGGAGCCCGGAGCAAAATAGGTCCGGTCCTGGGCTTCCAGGATTTCCAGCACGTCGGCGTCACGCAGCTGCCTGCCGAGCACGTCCGGCATCACGTCCTCGTAGTCGATCAGCCCCGAGGTGTGGGTGAGCAGGTGGCGCAGGGTGATGGCCTCGCAGGCCGCCGGCAACGATGGCAGCCACTTGCGCACGGGGTCGTCCAGATGCAGCCGATCCTGCTCGGCCAGCAGCAGGATCGCGGCGGCGGTGAACTGCTTGCTCACCGACGCCAGACGGAAATTGGTCTGCGACCCGACCGCGGTGCCCTGCTCGAGATCGGCCAGGCCGTAGCCGCGACGCAGCACCGATTGGCCATCCTGCAGGACCAGCAGCGCGGCACCCGGGCCGCTGCCGTCGTATCGCTGCATCAGGCGATCGACTTCCGCGATCACCGCATCAGCCGCCATCGACTCACCGGAGGAAACACCGCCGGCAATCGCGAAGGCGGAAGCCAACAGCAAGGCGGGAATACGCATGGTGTGCTCCGGATAACGAAGGCATCGGCGGTTCTCAGCGTCCGGTGCATTCGCCGATGCGGGCAAACGACAGGTCTTCGTAGTCGTAGCTGAAGTCCGCATCGGGATCGACCTTGGCCATGGTGAGGTTCTTCGCCTCGCCACCCTCGCCGCCGGCGAAGAACAGCCAGGCCTCGGCGTCGACCTGGTCCGCATCCCAGTCGACCAGGTAACGGTCGTCGGCACGCATCACCACGCCGGTCAGCATCGGCGACTTGGCCGCGCTGAACCGCACCACGCCCGATTGCCCGCAGACCGACACCTCGCCGAACCACGGATCGCGCCAGCGCCCCAGCCAGCGCGCCAGGTCATCGACCGAAGCCGGTTTTCGCGCGGCGGCCTCCGGCATCGGGATGGCCGCGGGCGTCGGGGATGCGCGGGCCAGCTCATCGGCATACCGGGTCACGGAGCTGTCCCGATCCGGCGAGGTGAAGTGTTCGACCAGCACCTGGTTGAGCACGGTCCGGGCCGCATCGCCGCTGCCGTTGATCAGCACCACGAAGCCGCTGCGCCGCTCCGGCAGCAGGTGCAGCAC
>DATJBR010000168.1:0-1683 GCA_035515255.1 Lysobacter sp.
GGCCACGCCGACCGCCCGCACGAACAGATAGATCGCCTCGCCCAGTTGCGTGCTGCGGTCGTAGGCCGGGCCGATGCGCTGGCGCAGGTAGCGATCGACCGCGATCACGTACAGCAGGGCCTGGAAGCGGTAATGGCTGGCGTCCATCGCCTGCCGCAGTTGCGCGGGTGCGTACATCGACAGCAGGCCGTCCTTGCCCAGTTGGTTGCCCTTGTAATCGAGCACGTAGAAGCGCCGGTCGTGCTGGAACACGAGGTCGATTTTTCCGTTCATGATCCCACGCAGGTGATGGCGCGAGCTCTTGGGTATCAGGTCGGGCTCGCCGGCATCGGCGCAGGCCTCACGCAGGCGCTGCATCGTCACGCCGTCCAGCGCGTAGTCGAAACCCATTTCCGCGCGCAGGTGCTCTTTGGGCAAATCACCCAGCCGGACGGTGTGGCCGCCTGACAGTTCCATCGGCGTGTCCAGCGTGGTCTGGATGCGGCGCGCCAGCCGCTTGACCAGCAGTTCCAGATCGATGTCGCCGAGCCGCACACCGCTGTCGAGCAGGTGGTGGCGGATCAGTTCGTGCTGCGCCGACATCGGCTGGCCGACCTGGCGGAACTCGAACATCGCGTGCAGCGCGTTGCCAAAATCGGCCCCGCCGACCGGGGCGAGTTCAAGCAGTTCGCGGTTGGGGGTTTCGCCGGTTTCCGGGGTTGTTGCTGACCCGCGGGGAACCTCCGTGAACGCGCCCGTCTGGTCCGCTTCTTCGGCACCGCCCGCTTCATCGCTGGCCGGGCCGTCCTCGGTCGTACCGTGTGCGAACCGCGACCGGGTCAGGCTGGTGAAACTCCACTTGAACTCGATCGGGGTGTTGCGGGGTTCGGACAGGGCCTGGCGGATGACCGGCCCGGCTTGCAGCGGCTGCTGATACACGCGGTCGGGCCACAGCCAGTCGTTGCGGTTCCAGGCGATGTGTTCGTGCAGGGACGACGGCGGCGCGGCTTCGTCGAAGCCCGACAGCAGGCGCTCGATCATGGCGTCCAGTGGTGCGCGGTGTGGGTCCGTATTGGCCGCCCCACCCTTTTTGTCCTTCGCGCGATCGGGCGGCAATACATAGACGTGACAGGCGTACCGGGCGCGCGTCACGGCGACGTACAGCAGGCGGAAACGCTCGTCCTGGCCCTCCTGGCGGTAGCGCGCCCTGTCGGCGTCACCACAGCCCGGCAGGCGCTCACCGCTTTGCGCGTCGTGCAGTATCTCGATCGTGTCGTTCATGCTCTGGGTGTTCGCCCACATCAGCGGCAGCATCACCACCGGGAACTCCAGTCCCTTGCTGGCGTGCACGGTCATCAGCCGCACGCGGGCGGCGTCGGATTCGATGCGCAGCTGCATCTCGTCCGCCGCGTCGCCGTCATCGGCCTTGCGGCGCGCGCGCTCTTCGGCCAGCCAGCCCAGCAGCTGTTCCGGGCCGGCAAACTTCTCGCTGGCGGTCTGCAGCAATTCACCCAGATGGCGCAGGTCGGTCAGGGAACGCTCGCTGTCACCGGAAGCAAACAGACGCGGCGTGGCCTGTCGGGTCACTTCCTGCACCAGTGCCAGGACACCGCGGGTGCGCCAGATGTCGCCCAGCGCTGCGTAGCCGTCGGACAGCGCCTGCCAGTGCTCGGGGCGGTCACGAAGCGCCAGCAGGTCCGCGTA
>DATJBR010000169.1:0-2696 GCA_035515255.1 Lysobacter sp.
TGCCCGCGCTCTGGCTGGGCTTCGTGATCCCCGCCTTCGCCGCCCTCTATGCCCCCCGATCGCAGCCAGTGCCGGATGCCGCGTCCATCGTTGACTGGTTGCAGGCGACGGGCCGACTGCGACCGGCTGCGGGCGCCGGCACTGCCATCCGCATGCCGGCGCCGGCCTGCGCCTGCGGCAACGCCGACTGGGCCGCCACCGAGCCGGCCCTGATGCAGGCCCAACTGGAACTCGTCGACCTGGGTGCGATGCCAGCGCCACCGGCCCTGCCGTTCGAACTGGTGGTGCTGGATGCCCGCTCGCAGCTCGTGTACGCCGGACCGCTGCGGTTCGACGACCTTTGCGGCGGCGACGGAATTGCCGTCGCAGGCCTGTTGCCCGGCCTGCTGCGCGAACCACCTGCCGCCTTCATTTCCACCACTGGCTGTCGCTGCTGACAGCCCGTCGGACCAAGCCCGCCAAAGTCATGGGAGACATCACGATGTCCAGAGATTCGAGACCGCACTGGGTGGGGCACGAGCGGTACGCGTACCTGCAGCAACTGGCCGCCGGCGCCGACCGCCTGTTCGTGGGGGTGAGCCTGCTGCTGGCCGTCGCATCGGCGGCGCTGGCCGGGTACCACGGGCACTGGCCACCCTTTTTCGTCATCACCGTGCCGAGCGTGGCGTTCATCGCGTGCCAGGTCGCGCTGTTCCCCGGCACCCGCCTCAGCCGGGTGAGCGTGGCACTGGTGTTGATGGTCCTGTCGGCGGTGATGATCCACCAGTCCGGCGGCATGGTCGAAGTCCACTTCGGCGTGATCCTGCTGATCGCGCTGCTGCTGTACTACCGCGACTGGGTGCCGATCGTGGTCGCCGCGGCGGCGATCGCCGTGCACCACGTGGTGTTCTTCTACCTGCAAGCCAGCGGCCTGCCGTTCCCGACCTTCCCGCCCGGCAGCGGCTTCGGCATCGTCGTGCTGCATGCGGCCTACGTGGTCGCGGAAACCGGCCTGCTGGTGGTGATGGCCGTGCAGATGCGGCGCGAGCTGTTGTGCCTGGGCCACGCGCCCGGGCAATTGACCAGGGTGGCGATCGACCTGGCCAACGAACGCCCGCTCGCCGCCGATGTCGCCGCGATGACGTTCCCCCGGGCCTCGCTCGCCGAGGCGCTGCAGAGCAGCAGCGTGCAACTCCAGCAACGCCTGCAGAGCGAGCGTGCCCTGGCGTCGGAGAACCTGCGCATCCGTACCGCGCTGGACGACGTCACCGCCAACGTGATGATCGCCGACAGCGACCGCACGATCGTGTACGCCAACCGCCCGCTGCTGAGGATGCTCGGCGACGCGCAGGAGGCACTGCGCCGGGATCTGCCGGAGTTCGATGTCGCCCATCTGGTCGGCACCAGCATCGACACGTTCCATCGACGTCCCGGGCATCAGGCCGGTCTGCTTGCCGGACTGACGGGCAGCCATGAGGCCCGGATCGAGGTCGGCGGCCGGATCATGCGCCTGACCATCAGTCCGGTCATCGATGCCGACGGCCAGCGCCAGGGGTATGTGGTGGAGTGGTACGACCGCACCGCCGAGGTGGCGGTGGAGGAAGAGGTCGCGCAAGTGGTGCGCGCGGCGGCCGCGGGCGACCTCTCCGGCCGCATCGCCACCGAGGGCAAGCACGGGTTCTTCCTGCAACTGGCGGGGCAGCTCAACGGCCTGCTCGACGCCAACGCCGGCAGCCTGTCGGAGGTATCGCGCCTGCTCGGCGCGCTCGCCCGCGGCGACCTCGGCGCGCGCATGCAGGGGGATTTCCACGGCGTGTTCGCGCAGATACGCAGCGACGCCGACACCACGGCCGGGCAACTTGCCCGCATCGTCGGCGGTATCCAGCAGTCGTCGCAGGCGATCAGTGACGCCGCGACCGGGATCGCCACCGGCAACAACGACCTGTCGCAGCGCACGGCACTGCAGGCGGCCAGCCTGGAGGAAGCGGCCGCTTCGATGCAGCAACTGACCGAAGCGGTGCGCCGCAACGCCGAGCACGCCGGCCAGGCCCGCGAATTGTCGGTCGCCGCGGCTGAGGTCGCCACGCAAGGGGGCGAGGTGGTCGGCGAGGTGGTCAGCACGATGCACGGCATCGAGGCCGCCTCGAACAAGATCGCCGAGATCATCGGGGTCATCGACGGGATCGCCTTCCAGACCAATATCCTCGCGCTCAACGCCGCGGTCGAGGCGGCGCGGGCCGGCGAGCAGGGCCGCGGATTCGCGGTCGTCGCCTCGGAGGTCCGCCTGCTCGCGCAGCGCTCGGCGGCCTCGGCCCGGGAGATCAAGGGCCTGATCGAGGACTCGGTCGACAAGATCGCCGGCGGCAGGGCACTGGCCGACCGGGCGGGCCGGACCATGGGCGACATCGTCACCAGCGTGCGCCACGTGACCGACATCATTGCCGGGATCTCCACCGCATCGCAGGAGCAGTCGGCGGGGATATTGCAGGTCGGCCGGACCATCACCGAGATGGACGAGGCGACCCAGCACAACGCCCGGGTGGTCGACCATGCCAGCGCGGCCGCGCGCGGCATGGAGCAGCAAGCCGGCCAGCTCATCCAGGCGGTGTCGGTGTTCCGTCTGGACGAAGAGCAAACGGCTGATGCGCCGCTGGCTCCCAAGCCGTTGACCCTCAAGCGGCTTGCCCGACCGCGGGTGATCGGCTGACGGACTCCGC
>DATJBR010000170.1:0-4585 GCA_035515255.1 Lysobacter sp.
TACGAACTGGGCTGGCTGGACGGTCGCGGCAAGCCGCGCGTGGCGACCGCGACGCTGAGCATCCCGGCCGGGTCGCCGCACCTGATCGAATCCAAGTCGCTCAAGCTGTACCTGAACTCCTTCAATGCGACCCGCTTCGACAACGACGAAACCGTGCGCGCGCGCATCGCCGCCGACCTGGCGCAGGTGGCCGGCAGCGCGGTCGAGGTGGTATTCGGATTGCCGCCCATCGACGAGCATGCACAGTCGGCCGACTCGCTGGACGAACTGCCGATCGCGTTCGACCACTACGGTCCGCCGCACCCGGACTTCCTGCAGGCCGATGCCGACGAGGTGGTCGAGGAAAGCCTGTCCAGCGCGCTGCTCAAGTCCAACTGCCCGGTGACCGGCCAGCCCGACTGGGCGCGGGTGCGGATCGACTACCGCGGCCCGCGGCTGGATCGCGCCGGCCTGCTGCGCTATCTGGTCTCGTTCCGCGACCACGCCGGTTTCCACGAGCAGTGCGTGGAGCAGATCTTCCATGACCTGATGCTGCGCGCGCGTCCGCAGTACCTGTCGGTGCAGGCCCGCTACACCCGCCGTGGCGGCCTCGACATCAACCCGTGGCGGGCGACGCCGGGGTTCGCGGCACCGCCCGCCGGGCGCGACCTGCGCCAGTGAACGCGTAACCGCGGGGTTCACGTCGACGCGATCCGTTCTTAACAAGCGCCGTGCAATGGTGGCTCCGCCCATACGGCAGGAGCCCCGAACCCATGACCACCCCCGATCAGAAAGCCGACTTCTCCGGTGTCAGTGCGAGTGTCGACACCACGGCCAAAAAGGTCGAAAAGGCCGATTTCTCCGGCGTCAGCGCCAGCGTCGATACCACCGCGGAAAAAGTCGGCGGCTCCGCCGCACGGTCCTACACCGTCCGCAGCGGCGACACCCTGTCGCATATCGCCAAGCAGTTCTACGGCAAGGCCAGCGAGTGGAACACGATCTACGCGGCCAATCGCGACCAGCTCGACGACCCGGACCGGATCAAGCCCGGGCAGGTACTCACCATCCCCGCCCGCGACGACCAGCCGACCGGCTGAGACCGCGCGACCGCCCGCGTTTGCCTTCTATTTCCAGGAGAACCTCATGACCGCCAATAAACTGCATTACGCCGTCGCCGCCGCACTGTTCGCCACACTGGCGCTGGCCGGCTGCAAGAAGAATCCCTCGACGATGGAAAACGAGGTGACCCCGCCGCCGGCCATGACCGAACCGGCACCGCCCGCCGAGCCGATGCCGGCCGAACCCATGCCGGCCGAGACCGCAGTGAGCGTCACCTCGGTCACCCTGGGCACCGAAGCCGGGGCCGACAAGACCATCGCCACGCCGATGACGAGCTTCGCCGCCAAGGACCCGATCGTCGTCTCGATCGCCACCAACGGCGCCGCCAGCAACGTCGACATCGCCGCCAAGCTGGTCTACCAGGACGGCCAGACCGCCGGCGAGCAGTCGCAGACGATCAACGCCACCGGCATGGAAACCACCAACATCACCTTCACCAATGCCAACGGCTGGCCGACCGGCAGCTACACCGCCGAAGTGTCGGTGAACGGCACCCAGGCCCAGAGCACCCCGTTCACGGTCAAATAAACCACTCCTCTCTCTCCAGAGGTTGGTGATTCGGGGCGCGGCGAAAGTCGCGCCCCTTTTTTGTCGCAGTGCCAAACCCGCTTCATCACCCCACCGGTTGCCGGCCGCCCTTCGCCTCCGCCAGCGGCTACCATGCGCGAATCCCCCGCCTCGTGCCCGCCGCCATGAATACCCCTCCTGCCTATCTCGACGACGACCAGATCGAGCGCCTCGCCAACCTGCTTGAGCAGCGCGCGGTGCCGTTCCGCGGCTTCAACCTGGAAGCACTCGACGGTTACCTTTCGGCGCTGGCGGTCTCGCCCGGCGAAGTCCCCATGGCCGAGTGGGAAGCCCCGGTGTGGGGCAAACCGCCGCGCTGGGACGACCCGGTCGAGCGCGCCGAGGTCGAAGCGCTGCTGATCGGCCACCGCAACATGGCCAACGCGCGCGTGCGCCACGGCAACGACGACCTGCCCGACCACCTCGCCCCGCTGCTGTGGCTGCCCGAAGACCCCGAGCTGCAGGACGCCGAGGCCGAACAGGAAGACGACCTGGACGTCGGCCGCGACTGGGCGCTGGGCTTCTTCACCGCGGTCGAGTTGCGCGAGGCGCAGTGGGATCAGTGGTTGGACGAGAACGAGTGGATGGAGGACATCTTCGACCTGTTCGACCGGCTGGCCAGCGGCGAGATGGTCGGCGAGGACCCGGCCGAACCCGCCACCCCGATCGACTACCGCGAGCGCCTGGGCATCATCGCCGGCCTGCCCGACATGCTGGCCGACCTCAACCACTACCGCGTCGACGCCCTCACCCCGCGCGAACCCATCCGCCGCGACCCGACCCCGGACCGCAACGCCCCGTGCCCCTGCGGCAGCGGCAAGAAGTTCAAGAAATGCTGCGGCGCGTGAAGCCAAGCAAGCTGAGGCCGATAAAGCCAGATTGAGACCGAACGACCCGGCGGCTGCCCGTCATCCCCGCCGGCTTTGCTCGTCAACCACGGCGGCCATACGACTGGACGTCCTTCGGCCGTCCGCCTGGACTCCCTCTGGTCGTAGGAGCGGTGTCAACCGCGAACGCGCAGAGCCAGCGCCTGCATCGCCGCTTCCATCGTCCCGAGTACCCTCATTACGCCGTTACGACCATCCTGAATCCCTGTCGGCGCGGTACTGATGGCCAGATCGCAACTTGCGCAGCTCCTGCAACAACCGGTCACGATCCCCGCCAAACGCGGAAAATGACACCCCCCCTCCCACCTGGCGAAACTGGGCGGCCCACGTGGCCGCAGCCGTCGCCACCCCGCCGGCCACCTCCGATGCCGATCCACCCCTGCCTCAGTTGCGGCGCCTGCTGCGCCCATTTCCGCGTCGCCTTCCACTGGGCCGAAACCGACCCTTTCCTGGGCGGCGCCACCCCGACCGAACTGACCGAAAAGCTCGACCCCCACCGCATCGTCATGCGCGGCACCCGCAACGGCCCCGCCCGCTGCATCGCCCTGCAGGGCGAGGTCGGCGTCGCCGCCCACTGCGGCATCTACGACCAACGCCCCTCCCCCTGCCATGCCCTGCAACCGGCCTGGGAAACCGGCGAACCCAGCCCCCAGTGCGACCGCGCCCGCCTCGCCCACGGCCTGCCCCCGCTGACGCCGGAAAGCTGGAACGACCCGACCAGCCCGGGATGGACGCCGCTGCCAAGGAGTGCGTGAGGTACTGGTGCCCTTACGAAAAACGGGCCGAGCCATGACGACCCCGCCCGTTTGACGGTCGTGCGATCAGAACTTTCCGATTTAGTCGGCAGCAACCACCGACTTCGATGAAGCCATCAACGCGACGATGAATGCCTGGTCTTCGAAGAGCAACTTCATTCCATTCTCAAGGGCCTGATTCAGCGCGATACGTGCGTTGTTTCCCGTCATGAGCTGGGTGTTGGCCTCCACGCCTTGCGCGACGACCTGCTTCACGAACAACTGCTCCCCCGATTTCGACTTCACCTCCACCGCCAGGTTGAGGTCGGCCACCGCATCACCCGCGAAGAATCCGGTCTTGTGATCGTTATAGAACCGTGTGATATCCGCCGTGATGTTGACCAGCGCATCGTCCGCGCCCAACGCGAAACCGCGTGAAGTAAGTTCCTGCTGGATAGCCCGGCGAACGGTGATCGCCACGTCTTCCGTAGCAACGATAGGCGCCATCTCCATCCCAAAACCGTTCTTCTTGCTGCTGACCTTGGATTTGTCCGGCCGTTGGTCATTGACCACGACATTGACGGTGACTCCATCCGCACCCACAACCGTCTTGGCCCCCTGCTGCGGCGTATATGCAAGATCGATCCGATCAGTGGTAAGCGCACAACCATTGAGCGCAAAGGCTATACCCAGCACCATGGCAAGTCGTAAGTTCATTGAATAGTTCCCCCTGAGAAATAGTGGCATCGTCCCCGACGATGGCGACAGCCCCACTGATCCGCCGCGACCGAAGTATGCACGCGCTGGATGTGTCACACACCGTTGTGGAGTCGTACGCCCTGCCAATCCATAAGTCCTGTCGTCGCGGGCGGGATTTCAGTGGTCGCGATTGAATTTCATCGAGGGAGGACTGAATTTCCCTCGGTGCGGATTGAACTTCATCCGTCGAAGCCCGGTTTCGTCCATCACGTGCCGAATTTCAGTCGGCCGCTGAAATTCACCCGCCCGCCAGTGAACCCCAGTTTCCGGCTTGGTCCCAGGCACCCTGGGGTTACCTGGGCCAGCGGGACTTCAACAGTGACCCATTTCATGGGCTCCGCACATGGAGCTCAGTCGCCCATCCATTCGCCGACGCATGGCTCCCGCCTTTGCCCCCACCCATCCCGGAGGCGACAATGGGCGGCCCGATCGCCCGGTTCCATGCGATCCCGTCGGCCGGTTCCGCCGCAGACAACGCGCGCTGCGGCCGGCGCCGACCCGCTTCCCCATCCAACGAGACCCGACATGTCCAACACCTCT
>DATJBR010000171.1:0-13198 GCA_035515255.1 Lysobacter sp.
CATACCAGGAGATCCTCCGCGATATCCACAACCTGTTCGGCGACACCGATGCGGTCGCGGTCCGGCTGACCGGTGACGGCTACGAACTCACCCAGCAGCGGCGTGGCGACACCACCGACGTGATGCTCGACTACGTCGGCTACAAGCTGGCCGACCTGCGCGCGAACTACCGGCAGAAGGTTGCCGCTGCCGGCCTGCCCGCCGACGAGGCCGACCGCTTGAATGCCGCGCTGGAAGCCGGCCTGACCGGTTACACCTACCTCAGTGACGAACCGCTTGTATGAGCGACGCGGGTTGATGCGGGCCCGCGCCCGGCGTTGAGAGGGCCGGATCGGGCCCGGCACGTCGTTACCTGCTGAAGATGTATTGAAATCAACGCCCGACGAGGGCCCGAGGAACTGCATGAAAACCGGATTTATTGGCCTGGGCGCGATGGGCGCGCCGATGGCGCGTTACGTGCACGCGCGCGGACTGCTGACCGCGGTCGGCAACCGCACCCAGGCGAAGGCCGATGCGCTGGCCGCCGAACTGGAAGTGCGCGCCGCGCGTTCGGCCGACAACTTCGCCGACTGCGACGTGGTCGCGCTGTGCGTGTCGCTCGATGCCGACGTGCTGGAAAACGTCAACGCGCTGGCGCAGGTGCTCAGGCCCGGCTCGGTGGTGGTCGACCACTCCACCGTCTCGGTGCAGACCGCGCGGCGGGCGGCGGCGACGTTGCAGGCGCAGGGCATCGGTTTCGTCGATGCGCCGGTGTCGGGCGGCGTGGAAGGCGCCCGAAACGGCAAGCTGTCGGTGATGGCCGGCGGCGACGAGGCGTCGGTCGAGAAGGTACGCCCCGTGCTGGAGGCCTACGCCGCGCGCATCAGCCATATGGGCGCGACCGGTGCCGGTCAGGCGACCAAGGCGGTCAATCAGGTGCTGGTGGCTGGCATCAACGAGGCGGTGTGCGAAGGTCTCGCGCTGGGCGAGAAGCTCGGACTGGACCCGGAGCGGCTGCTGCCGACCCTGATGGCCGGTGCGGCCGGCAACTGGTTCCTCGACAAGCGCGGCGCCTCGATGCTGCGCGGCGAGTTCGCGCCCGGCTTCAAGAGCGCGCACATGCTGAAGGACCTGCGCATCGTGCAGGACATCGCGCGCGAAGCCGCGATCCGCCTGCAGACCCTGGAGCTGGCGCTGGCCGATTACACCAATCTGGTCGACCACGGCCATGGCGACTCCGACACCTCGGTGCTGATCAAGCTCAAGCGCGGCAGCTAGCGCACCGCGCAGCCGGGGGCCTACGCTCGCGGCTACTGAACCTTGATCGCCATCGCGGCCATGCCGCTGTTGGCGAGTTTGCGCTTGGCATCGGCGAGGTCGCTGGCAGTCCCGTAAGGTCCCATGCGCACGCGGTAGACGGTGTTGCCGTTGATCTGGGCCGACTCGACCCGCGCGCTGAGGCCGATCATCGCGATGCGCGCCTTCAATTCCTCGGCCTGGCCTGAGGCCTGGAATGCGCCGGCCTGCAGCAGGTAACGGCTGCCGTCGCCCAGGCCAGCCGCAGTGGCCGGGTTGTCCTCGGGCCGGGTCGCAGCGGTGGCGGTTGTGCTGGCTGCCGGTGCGGGAGCGGTGCTGACAGGTGCCGGAGGAGTCGCAGCCGGGGTTGGCTCCACCGCGACCGGCCGGGGCAGCGCGAGGTCGGCAGCATCCGGGTGGGGCGTTGGCAGATCGGCGCGCGCCGGTTGTTCGCCGCGCAGCAAGGCGGCCGCGCGCTGGGCTTCGGCACGCTGTGCCTCGGCGCGTTCGGTGGCGGCCAGTTCGGCGTCGCTGACGGCGACTTCCTTGCCCGGCAACAAAGTGTAGAAGTCGTACTTCGGGCCTTCGTCGGCGGGCACCGCGGGTGTGCTGGCGGAGCCGGGCCGGGTGATGCCGATGTCCTCCTCGCCTGCGGCCACCGGGGCCGGTTGCGCATCCGGGTTGGGCTGCGGGCGGAAGAAACCGTCGCCGTCGGACTTCAGCAGCTTCGGCATCAACAGGATGACCGCGATGGTCAGCACGATGCCCAGCACCATCCATGCCCAGCCGGGCAGGCCGTTGTTGCTCTGGTTGCGTCGTGCCTGGGACTTGCCGCGCCGTGCTGCCACTTACATCACCTCGGGGGCGCTGACGCCCAGCAGTTCGAGACCGTTGGCCAGCACCTGGCGGGCCGCCATCGCCAGCACCAGCCGCGCGTGGCGCCGGTCGGCATCGTCGACCAGGAACTGGTGGTCGTTGTAATAGGACTGGAAAGTCTGCGCCAGTTCCAGCAGGTACGCGGCCACCTGGTGCGGCTCCAGATCGCGGCCGGCGGTTTCGACCACGTCGGGATAGCGCAGCACGGTGACGACCAGTTCGTGAGTGGCGGCGTCGGATTCCAGCGGCAGTTGCAGGCCGGCGTCGCGGTCGAACGACAGCCCGCGCTCGGTCAGCTGGCGCATCAGGCCGCACATCCGCGCGTGCGAGACCTGCACGTAGTAGACCGGGTTGTCGAGCGACTGGCTGCGGGCCAGGTCGATGTCGAAGGTCAGCTGCGAGTCGGGCTTGCGGGCGACCAGGAACCAGCGTGTCGCGTCGCGGCCGGCCTCGTCGACCAGATCGCGCAGGGTCAGGTAACTGCCGGCGCGCTTGGAGAGTTTCACTTCCTCGCCGCCGCGCATCACCGTGACCATCTGGTGCAGCACGTACTCCGGCCAGCCCTGCGGGATGCCGGCATCCAATGCCTGCAGGCCGGCGCGCACGCGGGCCAGCGAGCCGTGGTGGTCGGCGCCCAGTTCGGTGATCGCGCGCTCGTAGCCGCGCTGCCATTTGCTCAGGTGGTAGGCGACGTCGGGCACGAAGTAGGTGTAGGTGCCGTCGGACTTGCGCATCACGCGATCCTTGTCGTCACCGAAATCGGTGCTGCGCAGCCACAGCGCGCCGCCGTCCTCGTAGGTGTGGCCGTTGGCGGTCAGCGCGGCGACGGTCTCCTCGACCTTGCCGTCGGAATACAGCGAGCTTTCCAGGAAGTACACGTCGAAGCCGACGCCGTAGGCTTCCAGGTCGCCGTTCTGCTCGCGGCGCAGCCAGGCGACGGCGAAACGGCGGATCGCGTCGAGGTTGTCGGGATCGTTCGCGCCGGTGACGGTCTGGCCATCCAGCTCCACCGTTGCACCGTCCAGATACGCCTGGGCGACATCGGCGATGTAGTCGCCGCGGTAGCCGTTTTCCGGCCAGCCGGCGTCATCGGGCGCGATGCCGCGCGCGCGCGCCTGTACCGACAGGGCGAGGTTCTCGATCTGGACGCCGGCGTCGTTGTAGTAGAACTCGCGGGCCACGTCCCAGCCGTTGGCGGCCAGCACGCGGGCGATGCAGTCGCCGATCACCGCCGCGCGGCCGTGGCCGACGTGCAGCGGCCCGGTCGGATTGGCCGACACGTACTCGACGCCCGCGCGGTGGCCGCGACCCGAATCGTTGCGGCCGTAGGTCTCGGCTTGCGCAAACACCGTGCCCAGCTGGCGGCGCCAGGCGGCTTCATCGATGTGGAAATTGATGAAGCCCGGGCCGGCGATCTCGACCCTGGCGATGTCGCGGTTGGCCGGCAGCGCGTCTACGAGCGCCTGCGCGACCGCGCGCGGGTTGGACCGGGCCGGTTTGGCCAACAGCATCGCCGCGTTGGTCGAGAAGTCGCCCTGGGCCCGGGTCTTGGGACGCTCGATCACGAAATCGGGAGTTTCGAGGTCGGCCGGCAAGGTGCCGGCGGAACGCAGGGCGTCGATGGCTTGCGTGACCAGGGCATGTAGGGTGGCTTTCACGAGGGCTCGGCAGATGTTACGGAACCGGGCATTTTACCTGCTTCCGGACCCATCGTCCGGATGGCACGGGGAAACGAAAATGCGCACGCCGCCGCCGGTCGCGCCGAGGGAGAACCGCTCGACCGGTTCCGGCGGGACGGTTCCGATGTCCGGTCGTGCCGGCCTTCACCGGGGAAGAACCGCGTGCCGTGCTATCCCGGCGGCAGGTTTCAAGCCGCCCCCACAGGAGCCAGACCATGACCCGCAAAGTTGCCCAGGATCACGCAGCCCAACGATGGTTCGCCAGGAGCTTCGCGGAGCTCGGTGATATCGAGCGCAAGATCATCGACTACACCATCCTGCGCAGGCCGGTCAGCGAGAACATCAACCGCGCCTTCTCCAGTGAGCTCACCTTCGGCGAGCGGCTGGCGGACCGGGTGGCCCAGCTCGGCGGTTCCTGGCGCTTCATCATCGCGTTCGCACTGGTCCTGCTGCTGTGGACGGGAGCGAACAGCGTCATCCTGCAGCGGCCGTTCGATCCGTATCCCTACATCTTCCTCAACCTGCTGCTGTCGATGCTGGCCGCGATCCAGGCGCCGGTCATCATGATGAGCCAGAACCGGCAGGCCGATAAGGATCGCCTCGGCGCGAGCCACGATTACGAGGTGAACCTGAAGGCGGAGATCGAGATCTCCGCGCTGCACGAGAAACTGGACCAGTTGCGCAGCGAGCAGATCGAGAGGTTGCTGATCCAGCAGCAGGAGCAGATCGAACTGCTCACCCGGCTGTTGGCGAGGTCGCGCGACCCTGACAGTGGCCGCTGACCGCCATCGCCGTTGATTGCGGTGCCTTTGATTGTCGCGGACACGGCGGGAAGCGCGAATGCGCACACCACGGTTGTCCGCGTGGATCACCACCTGTCTGGGGGAAGTTGCCAATGCCCGGAACATCCAGCCTCTTCGCGACCGCGCATCTGGCCGCCGTCACCATCGGCTTGCTGGCCTATGTGCTGGCGACGCGTATCGGCCGGCAGCGGCGGCATCCGTCCGCTGCCATCGCCTGGGTGCTGGCGATGGTGGCGTTCCCGTATGTGGGAGTGCCGCTGTTCCTGTTGTTCGGTACCCGCAAGATGACGCGTCCGGTGCACCGGCCCGGCACGACCGGCCCCGATGTGGGTACCGGCGCGTTGTTTGCGCCGCCGTGGGCACGGCAACTCACCGCCGGGCTGGCGCTGCCGGCACCGTGTGCAAACCGGCGCGTGGTGCTGCTGGAGGAAGGGCCGGCCGCGCTGGACGCGCTGCTGGCGCTGATCGCGGGCGCGCAGGAACGGCTGGATCTGTGCACCTTCGTTTTTGCCGATGACCCCGTGGGTCAGCGCGTTGCCGATGCGCTGTTGGCCCGTGCGGCGCGTGGCGTGCGGGTACGGGTATTGCTGGATGCGATCGGCAGCCTGGAAACGTCGCGCGGCCTGCGTCGGCGACTGGCTGCGGGAGGCATCGAGCTGCGCTGGTTCATGCCGATGCTGCACAACCCGGTGCACGGGCGCAGCAATCTACGCAATCACCGCAAGCTGGTCATTGCCGATGGTCGACGACTGTGGAGCGGCGGCCGCAACATCGCCGCCGAGTACTTCACCGGTCGTCCGGATGCGCCGGCGTGGGACGATCTGAGCTTCGTCATCGACGGTGCGCTGACCGCCGATGCCTGCACCGTGTTCGGGCAGGACTGGCGGCTGGCAGGCGGTCGCGCGGAGGCCGGCCTGCCGCTGTTGCCAGGGCCGGAGGAGGTTGGAGGAGGCTCCACGCAACCGGTTTCCTATGAGTCCATCCCCGCGCAACTCATTCCGAGCGGTCCGGACCACGCCGACGACACCGTCTACGCGTTCCTGCTGACGGCCGTGTACCAGGCGCAGGCAGGCATCGCCCTGGCAACGCCGTATTTCGTCCCCGATGACGCGCTGCTGCAGGCGCTCATGATCGCTTGCCGGCGGGGAATCCAGGTCACCTTGCTGGTGCCGCATCGGTCCAACCATCGTCTGGCGGACTGGGCGCGCGAGCGGGCCTTGCGCGAGCTGGCGGCGGCCGGAGCCATCATCCGGCTTGTGCCACGCATGGCGCACGCCAAGCTGGTGATCGTGGATGAAGCCGTCGCGTTGTGTGGCTCGGTCAATCTGGACGGGCGCAGCCTGTTCCTGAACTACGAGCTGACGACGGCGTTCTATGGGAATGCCGAGATCCGCGTATTCGCGCAGTGGTTCGAGCGCCAATCCGGACAGGCGCAGCCCTATGTCCTGCGGCAGCCCTCCTGGTCACGCGATATCGTCGAAGGTGTGGTGCGCTCGGTGGCGTTCCAGTTGTGATGCATCCGGTCGCAGGCGCCGTAGCAGTACGGCGAGCCATCGGGGCAGGCGGAGGAGCGTGCGATCGCCCCCTGTGTCCGTCAGTACGGTCCCTGCTTCCCGCCATCACACCCAGCCCCGCGCAGCCAGCGAGACCGGTGGGCCGTCGGCGATCACGAAATGATCCAGCAGGCGCAGGTCTACCAGTGCCAATGCCTGCTTGAGCCGGGCGGTCACCGCGCGGTCGGCGGCGCTGGGCTCCGGATTCCCACTCGGGTGGTTATGTCCGACGATCACTGCCGCCGCGTTGTGGGCCAGCGCGCGCCGCACCACCTCACGCGGATGCACTTCGGCCCCGTCCAGGGTGCCGCGGAACAATTCCTCGAACGCGATCGCGCGGTGCCGGGTGTCCAGGAACAGCACGGCGAACACCTCGTGTGGCAATCCGCGCAGTCGCTGGGCGAAGTAGCGTCCGGCCGCCTGCGGGTCGCTGAGTGCGATACCGCGCTCCAGCTCCGCCGACAGATGCCGGTGTCCCAGTTCCAGTGCCGCCGCGAGCGCACAGGCGCGCGCCGGGCCGAGCCCGGGTAGTTTCGCCAGATGCGTCGGACTGTGTTCGAGCAGGGCTCGCAGCGGGCCATGCGCGCTGAGCAGTTCGCGCGCGGTGGTGACCGCATCGCGACCGCGCAGGCCGGAGCCCAGGAAAATCGCCAGCAGCTCCGCATCCGACAATACTCCGGCCCCGCGTGCCAGCAGCTTCTCGCGCGGACGTTCGGCGGCGGGCCAGTCTCGTATGTGCATGGGCGTCCTTGCGTTGACGTGTGGCTGGATGGAGTGCGGCCGATCCGCGGCCGCGGGAAAGGAGCCCTTTGTCGCCGTCGACGGCAAGTCGGCGACCGGACAGGCAACAGGAGGCAGGCCGGATGCGCCGGAACAAATCGAAGCGGAGGCGGGCCGGGCCGCTCGACCCGGTGCCGCGATGAAGTCGGGGAAGCCGCATCGCGCCGTTCCCGCCCCCGCTTCGGCAACGTCCCCAGCCTGACGGCCGCACGGGGTCGGGCGTATCGGGCGCAACCGCCGCTTCGGGTAAGCTAGCCATCGCTTTGGGCGGTAGGGATTTCCTTAACGTGTCAGCGCTACAGCAACAGAAAATCCTGCTTTGCGTGTGCGGTGGCATCGCTGCATACAAGGCCGCCGAACTGGTGCGGCGACTCACCGCGGCCGGTGCGCAGGTGCAGGTGGCGATGACCGACAACGCCCAGCGGTTCGTGGCCGCGACCACGTTCCAGGCACTGTCGGGCCGGCACGTGCGCACCTCGCTGTGGGACGAGGCGGCCGAGGCCGCGATGGGGCATATCGAACTGGCGCGCTGGCCGGACCGGATCGTGATCGCCCCGGCCACGGCCAACACCATCGCCAAACTTGCCCACGGGTTCGCCGACGATCTGGTCAGCACCCTGTGCCTGGCCACCGATGCGCCGCTGGCGATCGCCCCGGCCATGAACCGGCTGATGTGGGCCCACCCGGCGACGCGGGCCAATGTCGACACCCTGCGCGGTCGCGGCGTGCTGGTACTGGGCCCCGGTGCCGGTGACCAGGCCTGCGGCGAAGTGGGTGAGGGGCGTCTGCTGGAGCCCGAAGAGATCGTCACCGCCTTGGCCCAGGCGTGCGCATGAGTGCTGATGGGTTGGCCGGACGGCATGTGTTGGTGAGCGCGGGTCCGACCTATGAGGACATCGACCCGGTGCGTTTCCTGGGCAACCGCAGCAGCGGCAAGATGGGGTTTGCGCTCGCCGCCGCCGCCGCGCGCCGTGGTGCCAGGGTCACCCTGGTCGCCGGCCCGGTGGCGCTGCCGACACCCGGGGCCGGCGAGGGCGACCTGCGGCGGATCGATGTGCGCTCCGCCGCGCAGATGCATGCCGCGGTGCTGGCCGCGCTGCCGGCCGACGTCTATATCGGCGCGGCCGCGGTGGCCGATTTCACGCCGCAGCAGGTGGCGCCCGGAAAGATCAAGAAACAGCCCGGCGAGCCCGGCCTGACCCTGCAGCTGGTGCGCACCCGCGACATCCTCGCCGACCTGGCCGGACATGCGTTGCGGCCGCGCGTGGTGGTGGGCTTCGCCGCCGAGACCCACGACATGGAGCGCTACGCGCGCGGCAAGCTGGCGGACAAGCGGCTGGACCTGATCGCCGCCAACCGGGTCGGCGTGGCGGGTTCGGGATTCGAGAGCGATGACAACGCCCTGTTCGTGTACGCCGCCGGCCTTGAATGCGCGCTGGGCCCGGCGTCGAAAGCCGAACTCGCCGAGCGCCTGCTGGATCTGGTGGCGCAGCGGCTGGAGGACGGAAGGCCGGGTGCGGGGCCGGGCTGAGGCCAGTGAACGCAGTGCCGTTCGCGAACGGCCGGCATCCGGCGATTCCGAATCCGGGCGGCCCCAAGCTTTCCCGGATGCCACCTCACCACGCGCTACGCTCCCCATTTCCGCGCGCGACTACATTTCCGCCCGCAACCCGACCACGGTCGAGGCGACACCGTCAATGGACCCCTTCATGCAGCACACCCTCGAACTGAAAATCCTCGACCCGCGTTTTGGCGGGCAGTGGCCGTTGCCCGAGTACGCGACCGCGGCCAGCGCCGGACTCGACTTGCGCGCGGCGCTGGACGAGCCGCTGACGCTGTCGCCGGGCGATGCGGCGCTGGTGCCGTCGGGGTTGGCGATCCATATCGGCGATCCGTCGCTGTGCGCGGTGATCCTGCCGCGTTCCGGGCTGGGCCATAAACATGGCATCGTGCTGGGCAACGGCACCGGCCTGATCGATGCCGATTACCAGGGGCCGTTGATGATCAGCGTCTGGAATCGCGGCAAGGAGCCTTTTACGATGCAGCCGGGGGATCGCATCGCCCAGCTGGTATTGCTGCCGGTCGTGCGTGCACGGCTGCAGGTGGTGGATGCATTCGAAACCAGTGCCCGCGGTACCGGCGGCTTCGGCCATACCGGCGTGCGCTAGGCGCGGTTCGCGGAAATCCAAGGGGAAAGACAACGTCATGGTCGATATCAAGATCACCCGGCCGCAGCTGTCGGCGGAATCACTGAAGCCGTTGCTGCCTGCGCTGGTGGTGGTGTGCGCGTTGCTGGTGCTGTGGTTCGGCTGGAGCGGCTGGCAGCAGCAGCGCGACGTGTCCCGCCGGGCGACGCTGGAGCAGTCACGCGACGGCGCGGTGCAGGCCATCACAGTGGCATTGCTGGGCGAGCAGAAGCGTTTCGTCGAGCAGCTCGCCCGCCCCGGACTGGTCGCGGCCGCCACTGCCGGTGACTTCGAACGTGCGGCTGAACTGCTCACCGCGGGCTGGCCCGGCGCCAGCGACGGGGTGGTGCTCTCGCCCGAGCTGGACGCGGGTTACGCGGCGTTGCCGAAGGGAGGCTACGGCCGGCTGGCGGCGATGGAAGCCGCCCTGGCCGATGACAAACCGGTGGTCTGGGTGGTCCGTGATGCCAAGGAAGTGAAGCTGGCGCTGGCCGCGCCGGTCCACAGTGATGACCAGGTCCGTGCGGTCGCCCTGGTGCACTTGCCGTTGCAGCGCGTTGCCGATCCGGTCACGTCGGCGCAGGTACCCGGTGATACCTACCTGGCCTTGCGGCAAGGGCGGCAAAGCGTGGTCGAGCGCGGCGACGCGCGGCTGGCCGGCGGTGCCGAAGCGCTGGCGACGAAGGTGCCCGGCAGCAGCTTGCGGGTTGCCGCGGGGGTACCGTACCTGGCTTTTTCACCATTCGGCATGGGCGCAATGGCCTGCTTCATGACCGCCTTTGTCTTTGCCCTGCTGGCATTGCTGTTCTCGCGCGCGCCGGCGTTGCTGGCGCGCCGGCGCGGTGCAGGCGATGAAGGCGACGATGCCGACTTGCCGGAACAGACCCTGCAGGAATCCATCAACCAGGGTGTCCCGCCGCCCACCCCGGCTCCGGCGGGCGAGGTGGTCGGCGCAAGGCCTGTGGGCGCGGTGGTCGAGTTGGACCGCAGCATCTTCCGGGCCTACGACATCCGCGGCGTGATCGGCCAGACCCTGGATCCGGCGGTGGCGGAGCTGATCGGCCACGCGATCGGTTCGCTGATGCACGACGGGAGTCTGAAAGACATCGTGGTGGGCCGCGACGGCCGCCTGTCCGGCCCCGACATGCTCGATGGCCTGGTGGCAGGCCTGCGCAAGGCCGGTCGCAACGTCATCGATATCGGTCTGGCACCGACGCCGCTGGTCTATTTCGGTGCGTTCCACCTGCGCACGGGCTCGTGCGTGTCGGTCACCGGCAGCCACAACCCGCCTGACTACAACGGCTTCAAGATCGTCGTCGGCGGCGAGACCCTGTCGGGCGGCGCGATCACCGACCTGTATGCGCGCATCGCCGACGACCGGCTGTACACCGCGCCGGTGGAGGGCGGACTGGAGCAGCGCGACATCAACGACGACTACATCCAGCGTGTCGCCTCGGACATCCAGATCGACCGTCCGTTGAAGGTGGTCGTGGATGCCGGCAACGGCGTCGCCGGCGAGCTGGGCCCGACTGTGCTGACCGCGATCGGTGCCGAGGTGATACCGCTGTATTGCGAAATCGACGGCACCTTCCCGAACCACCATCCCGATCCCAGCGAGCCGCACAACCTGGTCGATTTGATGCAGATGGTCGAGCGCCTGGATGCCGATCTGGGCATCGCGTTCGACGGCGACGGCGACCGGCTCGGGGTGGTTACCCGCGATGGCCACAACATCTTCCCCGACCGGTTGCTGATGCTGTTCGCCGCCGACGTGCTGGAACGCAACCCGGGCGCACAGATCATCTTCGACGTGAAATGCACCGGCCGCCTGCCGGGCTACATCCTGCGCCACGGCGGCAGCCCGCTGATGTGGAAGACCGGCCACTCGCTGATCAAGTCGAAGATGCGCGAAACCGAGGCCGAGCTGGCCGGCGAGATGAGCGGCCACTTCTTCTTCAAGGAACGCTGGTACGGCTTCGACGACGGCATCTACGCCGCTGCCCGGCTGCTGGAGATCCTCGCCGCGCAACCGGACCGGCCCAGCGACGTGCTGGACGCACTGCCCGATGGCATTTCCACTCCGGAGATCAAGGTCGATGCGCCCGATGGCGACCCGCACGCGTTCGTGGAACGGTTTCTCGCCGAGGCCACGTTCGACGCCGCGCGGTTGTCGGTGATCGACGGCCTGCGCGCCGACTGGCCCGATGGCTGGGGACTGGTGCGCGCGTCCAACACCACGCCGCTGCTGGTGATGCGTTTCGACGCGGACAACAACGAAGCGATGGCGCGGATCAAGGCCGCGTTCCGCGAGCAACTGTTGGCGTTGCGGCCCGAGCTGGAGCTGCCTTTCTAAGGAGTCCGGAACAACGGCCTCCCGCCAGGGCACAGCTACCGTCATCCCCCGGCGAAAGCGTGGGAGATCGGGCGCTTGCGAGCCGCCGGCTCCCGCCCGATCGAAGGCCCACGCGCCACGCGCGCGGGCCAAGGATCACAAGATCAAGACCCCGTGACTCCAGCCCATGGAAAGCAAAGGCTGAGGGGGAACTCGGTGCGCTTCAGCTGTGACCAGCGCTCGCCGGCACCTTCAGCTCCCGATAGCGTTCCAGGGCCGAGGCCAGCTCCTGGTCGATCGTGCCGCGCTCCTGCAGCTGCCGCTCCAGCAGCATCTGGTGGCGCCGCAATGCATCGTGCTGGCCGCTGATCTTGTCGGCCAGCGACTTGGCCACCGGCTTGCCCTCCAGCTCGGTTTCGCTGGCGCGCTGCAGCAGGTTCAGCAGGCTGCGTCGCGTCCCTTCGATGCCGAGCCGGGAGGTCTTGATGCTGGAGTCGATCAGCCCGATCCGGTTCTCGAAGTTCCGCTGCAGGTCGGCTTCGCTGGCGAACGACTCCACCATTGCCTGTTCGCGCCGGTCCCGTTCGGCCGCCGTCCACGCCGCTTCCTGTTCGCGCTTGGCTTCCAGCTCGGCGATCGCGCGCTCGGCCTCGGTGGGCGCGCGCTCCAGGTGCTTGATCGCCATGCCGCTGGGGCTGAACTCGGTGCGCGGGTTGTCCACCGCACTGGCCGGGAGCGCGTCGCCGCAGACCTTGCTGCCGTCGACTTCCCAGCAATAGATTTTCTTCCCGGTGGCGTTGGGTTGCGCCCGTTGCGCTTTCTGCGCCATGGCGGGCACGGCCGCCAGAAGCAGGCCGACGGCCAGCGCGCCGGTGGCGAGCAGGGCAGGACGTGTGCGGGATGAGACGGTATTCATGGCGAGCCGATTACCCATAACGGTCAACAGACCATATCAAGCAAGACCCGGGCCAAGCCTGCTGCGATCCGCTCAGGCGTCCGGGCTGCTGCCGTATTCGGCGCGATAGGCAAGCAGGCGCTCGTGCTGGCCAGCCAGGTCGCTTGAGTCGCCGGCCAGAACCAGCAGATCGGCAAGGCTGGCGACCGCGACCACCGGAAGCCCGTACTCGATTGCGACAGTTTGTGCCGCCGAACGTCGGCTTCGGGAAGGGTCGACGGCTTCCTGCCGGTCCAGTGCGATCACGATGCCCGCAACGCTGCCTCCGGCCTGATCGATGATCTCCAGCGCTTCGCGGATCGCAGTACCGGCGGTGATCACGTCGTCGACGATCAGCACCCGTCGTCCGTCCAGCGGGGCGCCGATCAGGCTGCCGCCTTCGCCGTGCGCCTTGGCCTCCTTGCGGTTGAAGGCCACCGGCAGGTCGCGGCCGCGGCGCGCGTATTCGCAGGCCAGCGCGGTCGCCAGCGGGATGCCCTTGTAGGCCGGCCCGAACAGCAGGTCGAACTCCCCGATCACCCCGGCCGTCGCCGCTGCCTCGATCGCATCGGCATAGCAGCCCGCGAGTTCGGCCAGCGCAACGCCGGAGTCGAACCGTCCGGCGTTGAAGAAGTACGGACTGGTGCGGCCGGACTTCAAGGTGAATTCGCCGAAGCGCAGCGCCTGGGCGCGCAACGCAAGCTGCAGGAAACGGGAGCGGTGGTCGTGCATGGGGCACCGGAGGCCGGAAACAGGTGTCGATGATAACGAGGCGATGCC
>DATJBR010000172.1:0-10271 GCA_035515255.1 Lysobacter sp.
GATCGCGTCGTACGCGCTGAACTCGCCACCGAAACGCTCCGCGCCCACCTTGGTCAGCGCCGCGGTCAACGTGGTCTTGCCGTGGTCGACGTGACCGATCGTGCCGACGTTCACGTGCGGCTTGGTGCGCTCGAATTTACCTTTGGCCATGGCTGTCGCTTCTCGCTGTGGGACGGTGTGCTTCGGTGGAATGTGTGGTGCTCACGACTGGAATCGAACCAGTGACCTCCTCCTTACCAAGGAGGTGCTCTACCGACTGAGCTACGTGAGCAGATTGTTCCAGCAGGTGCATTACAAACGTCGCGGCATCAATGGAGCGGGAGACGGGGATCGAACCCGCACCATCAGCTTGGAAGGCTGAGGTTCTACCATTGAACTACTCCCGCGCCGGACTGACCTGCTTGGGTGTTGCGCCGACGGATGGTAAGTCTATCGGTTTACTGCGTTTCGTCTACCGGCATCGCGACTGCAGCAATGCTGGTGGAGGGAGGTGGATTCGAACCACCGAAGGCGTAAGCCAGCAGATTTACAGTCTGCCCCCGTTGGCCGCTTGGGTATCCCTCCAAAGAGCCCGCAATTCTGGATGGCCTTGCGACGGATGTCAACGCGTTTTGCCGCCAAATTGCAGATTAATTCCAGAAACCGCTTTTCCGGGCTGGCCGACCGGGTCAGACGTTGAACAGGAAGTGCAGCACGTCGCCTTCCTGGACGATGTATTCCTTGCCTTCCTTGCGCATCCGGCCGGCATCGCGTGCGCCGGCTTCGCCCCTGTACTGGATGAAGTCGTCGTAGCCGATCGTCTCGGCGCGGATGAAGCCCTTCTCGAAGTCGGTGTGGATCACCGCGGCGGCCTGCGGCGCGGTGGATCCGCCCTTGACCGTCCAGGCGCGGACTTCCTTCACGCCGGCGGTGAAGTACGTCTGCAGGCCCAGCAATTTGTAGGCGGCACGGATGACGCGGTTGAGACCTGGCTCTTCCAGCCCGAGGTCGGCCAGAAACGCGTCACGGTCCTCGTCCTCAAGCTGACTCAGCTCCTCCTCGATCGCGGCCGACACCGGCACCACTTCCGCGCCCTCGGTCACCGCGCGGGCGCGCACGGCATCCAGATGGGGGTTGTTCTCGAAGCCGTCTTCCAACACGTTGGCGACATACATCACCGGCTTCAGGGTCAGCAGGAACAGGTCGCGCACCGCAAGCCGGTCATCCTCGGACAACCCCAGCGCACGCGCGGGCTTGCCTGCGTCCAGGCCAGCACGCACGCGCGCCAGCACCTCAACGCGCGCCTTGGCGTCCTTGTCGCCGGTCTTGGCGCTGCGCTCGGCGCGCTGCAAGGCCTTATCGACCGAATCCAGGTCGGCCAGCGCCAGCTCGGTATCGATCGTATCGATATCGGCAATCGGATCGACCTTGTTGTTGACGTGGATGATGTCGTCGTTGTCGAAGCAACGCACCACGTGGGTTATCGCGTCGACCTCGCGGATGTGGGCGAGGAACTTGTTGCCCAGACCCTCGCCGCTGGCCGCACCGGCGACCAGCCCGGCGATATCGACGAACTCGACCGCCGTCGGCAGGCACCGTTGCGGCTTGACGATCTCGGCCAGTGCATTCAGGCGCGGGTCCGGCACCGGCACCACTCCGACGTTCGGCTCGATCGTACAGAACGGAAAATTGGCCGCCGCAATGCCGGCCTTGGTCAGGGCATTGAAGAGGGTCGACTTGCCGACGTTCGGCAATCCGACGATGCCGCAGGTGATGCCCATGACGCTGTACTCGCTTTCGTTGATAGGGGTGGAACGTGGAGCTGTCTAGTGACGGGTCAGGCCCGCGGCGTGTGCAGCCGCTTCATGGCCTCGTTGAAGTCGCCGGCTACCGCCAGCGGCAACACGTCGATCGCATCGTCGATCGCGCGCAGGATCAACGCCTCGTCCTCGCGACCGGGCCGACCCAGTACCCACGGGGTGACCATGTCCTTGTGCCCGGGATGGCCGATGCCGATCCGCAAGCGGTGAAACCCGCCATGGCCGAGCAGGCGCATGGTGTCGCGCAGGCCGTTCTGCCCGCCGTGGCCACCATTGAATTTCAGCCGCGCGGTGCCCGTGGGCAGGTCGAGTTCGTCGTGTGCCAGCAAGGCCTCTTCGGGCCCGATCTTCCAGTAGCGCATCGCTGCGGTGACCGACTTGCCCGACAGGTTCATGAACGTCGCCGGCTTCAGCAACCACACCGCTTGTCCGTCGATCTCGACCTTCGCGGTCTGGCCGAACAGCTTGGATTCCAGCCCGAAACGCGCACCCAGCTTTTCCGCCAGGGCGTCAACTAACCAGAACCCGGCATTGTGCCGGGTCCGGGAGTGTTCGGGTCCGGGATTGCCCAGCCCGACGATGAGGCGCAATCCGGCCATCCGAAGGCGAACAAGCCGCGTGCCGAAGCGCCCGCAACGCAGGCGCCTCGACGCAACGCGAGCTTATTCCGCGTCCTTCTCGGCCTTGGTCGCCGGCACTTCGGCCGCCTCTTCTTCAGCGACCTCCGGTTCGGCTTCCACGCGGCCCTTGCGGGCAACCACGACGGCGACGTCATGCTCGACACCCAGGGCCAGGCTCGGGATCTCGACGCCTTCAGGCAGCTGGATCTTCGACAGATGGACGATATCGCCCAGTTCCAGCTCGCTCAGGTCGACCTGGATGTTCTCCGGCAGATCCTTCGGCAGGCAGCTGACTTCGACCTGCATCAGCTCCTTCATGATGATCACGTCGGCGTTCTTGCCGGCCGGCGAGATGTCCTCATTGATGAAGTGCAGCGGCACCGAGGCGCGCAGGACTTCCTTCTGGTTCACCCGCATGAAGTCCAGGTGCATGATGATCTGCTTGTACGGATGGCGCTGCATGTCGCGCAACAGCACGCTCTCGACCTTGCCGTCGACATCCAGGTCGAGAATGGTGGAATAGAACCATTCGTTCTGGCTGGCGACCCAGATCTTTTCCTGATCCAGCAGGACCGGCTGCGGAGCGGCGGTGCCGCCATAGACGATGGCCGGAATCTTGCCCGCGTGACGCAGGCGGCGGCTCGCACCCTTCCCCTCGACACTGCGGCCAGTGGCCTTGATGACTTTGTTGGACATTGCTTGGTTACTCGCTTTGTTGCATTGGAAAGCCACCTCGCGGTGACCCGGAAGACTCGCCCGCGACCAGGCGAGTCAAAAATCGTTGGACGTCGCTACCGCTCAATCCACATACAGGGAACTGACCGACTCGCCGCCGGAAATCCGGCGGATCGTCTCGGCCAGCAGTTCGGCCACGCTGAGCTGGCGCACCCGGCCGCATTCGCGTGCCGCATCGGTCAGCGGAATCGTGTCCGTCACCACCAGCTCGTCGAGCTCGGAGCCGCGGATGTTGCTGATGGCCGCGCCCGACAGCACCGCGTGGGTGCAGTAGGCCACGACCTTGATCGCGCCCTGCGCCTTGAGCGCGGCGGCGGCGGCGCACAGGGTGCCGGCGGTATCGACGATGTCGTCGACCAGCACGCAGGTCTTGCCCGACACATCGCCGATGATATTCATCACCGTGGCGACGTTGGCGCGCGGACGGCGCTTGTCGATGATCGCCAGGTCGGCGTCGTCCAGGCGCTTGGCGATCGCGCGGGCGCGCACCACGCCGCCGACGTCGGGACTGACCACGATCAGGTTGTCGGTGCCGTGCGCGCGCCAGATATCGGCCAGCAGCAGCGGCGAGGCGTAGACGTTGTCGACCGGAATATCGAAGAAGCCCTGGATCTGGTCGGCATGCAGGTCGATCGTCAGCACCCGGTCGCAACCGACCGCGCTGAACATCTTGGCCGCGACCTTGGCGGTGATCGGCACCCGCGACGAACGCGGCCGGCGGTCCTGGCGGGCGTAGCCGAAGTACGGCACCACTGCCGTAACACTGCTGATCGAGGCGCGTTTGAGTGCATCGATCAGCACCAGCAACTCGACCAGGTTCTCCGCGCTGGGCGCGCAGGTCGGCTGGATCACGAACGCCTCCTGGCGGCGCACGTTCTCTTCGATCTCGACCTGGACCTCGCCGTCGGAAAAACGGCTGACCAGCGCCTTGCCCATGCGGATGCCGAGCTCCTTGCAGACCGCCTGCGCCAGCGGGCGGTTGGCGTTGCCGGAAAAGACCAACAGGTTGCGATCGGTTTGGACGGTCATTTTCCGCTTGGCTCCGGCCTTGCGGCGGATGTGCTTCAGGATTGGCAGGGGCGGTAGGATTCGAACCTACGAATGCCAGGATCAAAACCTGGTGCCTTAGGCCTCTTGGCGACGCCCCTGTGTAACTGTTTCTGCCGTTGCCGGCAGGTTTCGACTGCATCGCGTCGTGAGTCAGTCCGCGGTCACGCCGGGCCCGGCGTGCAACGGTGACCGCGCCGCGCCTGCCGCCAACCAGGCCTTGAGGCCGGTCGGCAACGCCGCCAGTGCCGCTTCGGCCGATTCGCGGGTCGCGAACTCGACGAAACAACCGCTGCCGGAGCCCGTCAGGTGCGGCGTGCCGAACGGCGACAAGGCGGCAAACGCGGCGTTGACGGCCGGTTCGCGGCCGCGCAGTACCGGCTCGAACGCGTTCCCGAGCGGGATGCCCGAAACGAAGTCGGACATTGTCGCGGGCCGCGCATCGCGCGTCAATTCGGGCGACTGGAAAAGTTCAGCCGTGGACACGTGGACGCCCGGATCGACCAGCAGGTACCAGGCCGGCGGCAGCGCCACGGGTGTCAGCAACTCGCCCACCCCTTCGGCCCAGGCGTTGTTGCCGCGCACGAACACCGGCACGTCCGCGCCCAGCTGCAGCCCCAGCGCCGCCAGCTCGTCCACACCCAGCCCCGTCTTCCACAACGTATCCAGCGCGACCAGCACGGTAGCGGCATCGGAGGACCCGCCACCGAAACCGCCGCCGGCCGGGATGCGCTTCTCGACCGCGATATCCACGCCCAGCGCGGAAACCGAGGCTGCCTGCAGCAGTTTCGCCGCGCGCACCGTGAGGTCGTCGGCCTCGGCGACGCCGGCCACCGATGCTCCGTGACGTACGATTCGACCGTCCCGGCGCACCCGCAAACGGATCGTGTCGCCCCAGTCGAGCAGGCGGAACACGGTCTGCAGCCGGTGATACCCGTCCGGACGCCGGCCCGGAATGCGCAGGAACAGGTTGAGCTTGGCCGGTGCCGGCCAGACGGTCCAGTTGCCAATCATGTCGGGGCCCGCTGCGTCACCGCCGCTTTTCATGGCGAGCGCGGCGGTTCGCTGCCGTCCCACTCATCGACGTCCCACTCATCGACAATCAGGCGAACGCTTGCTTCGCCCCGCGTGGCGTCCAGACGTCTCGGTAGGCGGATCTGCATCCCCGGCATCGCGGCATCGCCCGGCGGCCAGCGGTACTCGATCGACCAGCCTGCCTGCCGGATCCGCCACGGCAATCCATCGCTGCCGTAGTCGATCCGCGCCGGATCCAGCGCCGGCGCGCGCGCCCCGCGAATCCATTGGGCCAGGGCTTCGACCGGAATGTCCCAGCCGGTCGCTGCCAGCAGCAGGGCCTGCGCGTCCGGGCCCGAGCGCGGCCCGCCCTCCAGGCCCTCCAGTCGGGCCGAATCCGCATTGCCGGACAACTGCCAGCCCTGCCGGGTGACCGGCGCGCTCAGGGTGATGCGGTAGTCCAGGCCGGCCTGGGTCCACTCGATCCGGCCGCTGCCTCCCTTGCCCTGGTTGGACACGGCGATGCGCCCCACCAGCGACCAGTCCGACTGGGCCTCCAGCGCCTGTTCGCGATGTGTCTGGGCAGCCTCCGCGGCGGCCAGCGCAGCAGGCGTCAGCTCCGGTCGCACGGGCGCGCCGACGCAGGCGGCCAGCAACACGACCAGCGCGGCGACGGCAACAAGGCGGCCACTCATGGCGTGGCTTTCTCCGGCGTCGCCTTCTCCAGCGCACGCTGCAGGGAGCGGTTGTCCGGATCGATCTGGCGGGCTTCGTCGAAATACTTGCGGGCCTCGTCGCGCTTGCCCAGCACCCACAGCACCTCGCCCAGATGGGCGGCGATCTCGGCATCCTTCTGCAAGGCGAACGCCTGCCGCAGTTCGCCCAGTGCCTCCTCGTTGCGGCCCAGCCGGTACAGCACCCAGCCGTAGCTGTCGATGATCGCGGCGTTGTCGGGCTGCGCGGCGCGCGCGCGGTTGATGAGTTCCAGCGCTTCCTGGTAGCGGTCGGTGCGATCGGCCAGGGTGTAGCCCAAGGCATTCAAGGCGGCGACCGACTCGGGATCGATCACCAGGATCCGCCGCAGGTCGGCTTCGGCACGGGCGATGTCGTCCGCGCGTTCCCAGCTCAGTGCGCGGGCGTAGAGGATTTCCAGGTCGTCCGGAAACGCGGCCAGTCCGCGGGAAAACGCATCCTTCTCGGCCACGGCGTCCTTGGCTTTCTCGTGCAGCGCCGCTTCCAGCAGGTAGGCGTCGCGGCGCGCGTCGTCGGGTGCGCCGGCGTCGGCCTGCATGTCGTGCAGGTGGGCGAAACCCTCCTGCGCGCGGCCCAGCTCGTACAGCACGTTCGCGCTGCGAAGGCTCGCCGGCCAACGCTGGGGACCGCCCGGAACGCCCTCATACCAGCCCAGCGCCTCGTCGAAGCGGTCCAGGAACTCGGCGATCTGCCCCAGCAGCAGGCGGCGTTGCGGATCCGGCGTGGCGGCGTGGCGGCGCAGTTCGTCATACAGCGTAATCAGTGCGGTCTTGTCCTGGCCGCGCGCCAGCAACGAGGCGCGCAATGCGTAGGTCTGCTCGTCCTGCGGGCCGCGCGCGAGGGTGGCCGCTGCGGCATCCAGATCGCCCAGCGCGTCGTATTCGTAGGCAATGGCCAGCCGCAGGTCGCCATCGCCGCTGGCCTGGTCGACCACACCGGCGAGCACGTCGCGGGCCTGATCCTTTTTATGGGCTTCGCGCAGCTGGCTGGCACGCAGCAATGCCACCCGGGGTTCGCCGGGGAAACGCTTGACCACCTCGGCGACGATGCGCTCCGCCAGTTCGGGCTGCTCCAGCCGCTGGGCAAGGCCGCCGAACGCCAGCCAGGCTTGCAGCTTGTCGGGGATGCTTCCCCGCTTGACCAGCGTTTCCAGCACGGTGGCGGCCTGCGCGGGGTCACGCGCACCGGCGACGATCACTCCCAGCACCTGCCGCCAGCCATCGTCACCGGGCACGTCCAGCAATTGCACCAGGTACTTGCGCGCCTTGCGTTCATTGCCGTGACGCAATGCCAGACTGGCCTCGGCGGCGAGGAAATTGACGCCCTGCCCGCCCTGCCTGCGCCACAGCGACAACAGCTGGTCGGCGCTGTCGTCGTCGCGGGCCAGCAAGGCGATCCGCGTGGCGCGCTCGGTCAATGGCATGTCCTGCGCCGCCAATGCGGCCTGCAGGTACCAGCGCGCGGCCTCGTCGAGGCGACCGGCCTGCAGCGCGAATTCGGCTGCCATCAACGGTTCCAATGTCCGCACGACGGCGTCGTCCGGTGGCGGTGCCTGCGCCGCCCGGACGACCGGCTCGGAAACCGCCCACATGACAAGGAGGACGATACTGACGGTGAACACACGCAGGATTGCGGGCATCGGGTGGGAATCCCTGAGTTTCGCGAGGCCGGTAGAATGTCGGCTTTCAGCAGCCAGCAGCTTATCGCAAGCACCTGAACGGGTAGCGCATTTCCAATGAGTCCGGCGACAACACGCGCTTCGACCAGCCTGTACGTGCTGGGCATCAACCATCAGACCGCGCCGGTCAGCCTGCGCGAGCAGGTGGCGTTTCCGGCCGACAGCCTTCCGGCCGCACTGATGTCGTTGCGTGGGCTGTCACAGGTGCATGAGGCCGCGCTGCTGTCGACCTGCAACCGCACCGAGATCTACACCGTCGTCGACGATGACGGGGCGGCGGTGGCGGACTGGCTGGCCAACCAGCCCGGCGAGTCCGGGGATCTGCACGCCTACCTGTACCGCCACGCCGGTGCCGACGCGGTGCGCCACCTGTTCCGGGTCGCCACCGGACTGGATTCGCTGGTGCTGGGCGAGCCGCAGATCCTCGGCCAGGTGAAGGACGCCTGGGCCAGCGCACGCGCAGCCGGCAGCCTGGGCAGCCAGCTGGACGGTTTGTTCCAGCACACCTTCACCACCGCCAAGCGCGCGCGCACCGACACCCGCATCGGCGCGAATCCGGTCTCGGTCGCCTCCGCCGCGGTGCGGCTGGCGCAGGAGTCGTTCGCCCGGCTGGAGGACTCCACCGTGCTGCTGATCGGTGCCGGCGACACCATCGAGCTGGCCGCGCGCCATCTGGTGCAGGCCAAGGCCAAGCGCCTGCTGATCGCCAACCGCACCCTCGCCCACGCGCAGGAACTGGCCAGCCGCCATGGCGGCGTCGCCCTGCCGCTGGAGGAACTGGACCGGCACCTGGGCGAGGCCGACATCGTACTGTCGGCCACCGCGGCGCGCGAGCCGATCCTGCACCGCGCCCAGGTCGCCGCCGCGCTGGCCAGCCGCAAGCACCGGCCGATGCTGCTGCTGGACCTGGCCGTGCCACGCGACATCGCCGCCGATGTAGCCGGACTGCGCGATGTCTATCTCTACACGGTGGACGACCTGGAACGCTCGATCGAAGACAACCGCCGCAGCCGTCGCGAGGCGGCAACCGAGGCGGAAGCCATCGTCGAGGTGCAGGTCGCCCGGTTCATGGAAAGTTTCGTCGCCCGCACCCGTACCGCCCCGCTCAAGCGCCTGCGCGCCCACGGCGAAGCGGCACGTGCGGAGTCGCTGGCCAAGGCCAAGGCCCAACTGGCGGCGGGCGAAGACCCGTCCGCGGTGCTCGACTTCCTCGCCCACACCCTGACCAACCGCCTGCTGCACGCCCCGACCATCGCCCTGCGCGAGGCGGCGCTGAGCGGCAATGCGGAGCTGGCACGCGCGGCCGACAAGCTGTTCCCGGACAACGATGGCGACGACACCGCCAACAGCGGGCGCAGATAGCGACGCTCTTGGAATGGTCGATGCCGAGCGGCTCGACCCGTCCCGCCCTGCACCGCCTCACGCCCGCTTCGCGGACGACCCTCCCGATCGACCGAGCCCCCGATGACCCCCAGCCTGCGCCGTAAGCTCGAAGCCCTTGTCGAACGACGCGAGGAACTGGAGCGCCTGCTCGCCGACCCCCAGGTGATCGGCGACAACCCGCGCTTCCGCCAGCTCTCGCGCGAGTTCTCGCAGCTGGAGCCGGTCGCCACCGCCCTGGCCGACGAAGCCGCTGCGAAAGCCGACCTCGCCGCAGCCCAGGCGATGCGCGGCGACCCGGAGCTGGCCGAACTGGCCGAGGAGGAAATCACCGCCGCGACCGCGCGCCTGCAGCAGCTCGACAACGAATTGCTGGCCCACCTGGTGCCGAAGGATCCGCGCGACGAGGGCGACCTGTATCTGGAAGTCCGGGCCGGCACCGGTGGCGACGAAGCCGCGATCTTCGCCGGCGACCTGTTCCGCATGTACTCGCGCTATGCCGAGCGCCAAGGCTGGCGGGTCGAGATCGAATCGGCCAGCCCGGGCGAGCACGGCGGCTTCAAGGAGGTCATCGCCCGGGTCGAAGGCCGCGGCGCGTATTCGAAGCTGAAGTTCGAATCCGGCACCCATCGCGTCCAGCGCGTGCCCGAGACCGAATCGCAGGGTCGGGTGCATACCTCGGCGGCGACGGTGGCGATCATCGCGGTCGAACCCGAAGGCGAGCCCATCGAGATCAATCCCGCCGACCTCCGGGTGGACACCTTCCGCTCCTCCGGCGCCGGCGGCCAGCACGTCAACAAGACCGATTCGGCGATCCGCATCACCCACCTGCCCAGCGGCATCGTGGTGGAGAGCCAGACCGAGCGCAGCCAGCACGCCAACCGCGATACCGCGATGAAACGTCTGCGCGCTACCCTGGCCGAGGAGCAGGCCAACAAGGCCGCCGCCGCCGTCGCCCAGGACCGCAAACTGCAGGTCGGCAGCGGCGACCGCAGCCAGCGCATCCGCACCTACAATTACTCGCAGGGCCGGATCACCGACCACCGCGTCGATGGCCTGACCCTGTACGACCTGCCCAACGTGCTGACCGGCGACCTCGACGCGCTCGTGGCGCGGCTGCAGCAGGAACACCAGGCCGACGAACTCGCCCGCCTCACCCAGGGGCCGTAAACGGCATGCGGTTCACCGATCCCCGCGGCGAAGCCCGCCACGCCGTCACCCGCGAGCCGGACAACGCGCTGGCCT
>DATJBR010000173.1:0-14694 GCA_035515255.1 Lysobacter sp.
CTCAGCCGAACAGCGTCCCCAGCATCTTCAGGCCACCGGTCCATACACCGATCGCGGTGCCCAGGCTGGTCAGGAAGAAGTTGAGCAGGACGCGGGAGACGCGGTTGCGCCACCAGCCGCGCATGCTCTGCACGTCGGCGCGCAGGGCCATGAAATCGGCGTAGGTCGGTTTGCGCAGCCACGCCTCGGTCAGTGCACTGAGCGTGCCCGACGCCAGTGCCGGATGCAGCGGGGTGATCGGGGACACGACGAAGGCGACCAGGATGCTCAGCGGATGGCCGCCGGCAAGCGCGCAACCGATCGCACCCAGCACGCCGGTAGCCAGAACCCACTGCAGCAGCAGGTCGGAACCGACATCGATGCCGCCCTGCCAGAAACCCCAGGCAAAGCCGCCGACCACGATGGTGCTCAGCACGATGGTGAACCACGGGATGCTGCTTTTATCCGGCAACGATTCCAGTTCCTCGCGGATCGCGCCCGCGGGAGCGGTCTCCTCGCGCAGGTGTTTAGCCAGGCCCTGCAGGTGTCCGGCACCGACCACCGCGAGCACTTCACGTGAGCCATCGTGGTTGGTGTCCTCGCGGATTTCGCGCAGGCGCGCGGCCATGTAACGGTCACGCTCGGCGATCACGGTCTCGTAGACAGCGGGGCTCTCGCTGGCGAATTCGTTGAAGCTCGCTTCCAGCATGTCGCCCTGTTTGAGCTTCTCGATTTCCTCCGGGCCCACTTCGTCATCCGCGAGCAGGCCGGCCAGCAATCCGCCGCCCAGCTTGGCCCGGCCCCAGAATCCGAGACGGGCGGAAGCGCGCTTGAAGGTCAGGCCGACTTCGCGGTCGATCAGGTGAACCGGCAACTCGCGGGCGCGGGCTTCCAGCACCGCGCGCTTGAGCTCCGCGCCGGGCTCCACGCCCAGCTGTTCGGCGAGTCGACGCTGATAGGCGGCCAGCGCCAGGTTGGCGGCGAACATCGCCGTCTTGCCGGTGCGCAGGACCTGCACCAGATCCAGCTGGGCCATCGAGTCCGTATCGGTCAGGGCCTGCAGGCGGGGCGCGTCCAACTCAACGGCGACCGCATCGTAGAGTCCGCTGCCGATCGCATCGCGCACAGCCTCCACGCTGGCCTGCGACACATGGGCCGTGCCGAGCAGGGTGTAGCGCACGCCATCGCGCTCGACGATCTGGTGCGGTTGGCCCAGGAGGTAATCGGGAATTGCATCCACGGTGGTATCGGTCATCAAACGGCAGCCGGTTGGTGGAAGAGGGGGAGGTGCCGCGAAACGCAGTGCCGGAGCGTGCTCAATCGCGATAGCGCTTCAGCAGGTCGTCGTAGGCATCGATGCGGCGGTCGCGCAGGAACGGCCAGATGCGGCGCACGTCTTCGCTGCGTTGCATGTCGACCTCGGCCATCAGGATTTCCGGATCGCTGCCGGCTTCGGCAAGGAATTCGCCCTGCGGGCCCAGCACATGGCTGTTGCCCCAGAAGTCCACTCCCGAGGCACCGAGTGGTGACGGCTCGTGGCCGACGCGGTTGCAACTGAGAACCGGCAGGCCGTTGGCGACCGCATGGCCACGATGACTGATGACCCAGGCATCGCGCTGGCGGTTCTTTTCGGCCTGCTCGTCATCGGGATCGAAGCCGATCGCCGTCGGATACAGCAGTACTTCTGCGCCGGCCAGCGCCATCAGCCGTGCCGCTTCCGGGTACCACTGGTCCCAACACACCAGCACGCCCAGCCGGCCGACCGACGTGTCGATCGGCTCGAAACCCAGATCGCCCGGAGTGAAGTAAAACTTCTCGTAAAAGCCCGGATCATCGGGAATATGCATCTTCCGGTACTTGCCGGCGATGCTGCCATCGGCTTCCAGAACCACCGCGGTGTTGTGGTAAAGCCCCGCGGCGCGGCGCTCGAACAGCGAGCTGACCAGCACCACGCCGTGCTGTTTCGCCAGCTTGCCCAGCCGCTCGGTGCTGGGGCCGGGGATCGGTTCGGCCAGATCGAACTCGTCCACCGATTCGTGCTGGCAGAAATACGGGCCGTTGTGGATCTCCTGCAGCAACACCAGCTTCGCACCCTGCCGGGCGGCTTCGGCCACGCGCTGCTCGATAAGTGTCAGGTTGGCATCGGCATTGCCGGCGCCTTGGTCGATGATGGCGCGCTCCTGGATCAGCGCGACGGGCAAGGTCTTGTTCTTCATGGAGGGCTCCTGATGGTTGCAACCGCTGCCACGTGGGGCAGCAGTGCCATGGTCATGCTCGCATTGACAGCGACGGGCGATCAGTCGCCGCATTCGCGGGTCTGGACCAGATTGGACCGGACCAAGGTCCGGAGGGTCGGCCGGATTCTGTCAGACCAGTCCGGCCGGCAATTGCATGGTGATGCAGTGCAGGCTGCCGTTCTGCCAGATCAGCGGACGGCACGGTACCTGGACAATCTCGCGCCCGGGAAACGCCTCGGCCAGCACTGCTGCGGCCTGCTCGTCGGTGTGGCGTTCGGCGGGCGTGTCGCCGTAGGCCGGCATCAGCACCGCACCATTGACGATCAAAAAGTTGGCGTAGCTGGCGGCAAGACGGCGTCCGCCATCGGTGACCGGTTGCGGCCACGGCAGTGGGAACAGCCGGTAAGGCTGATCGTCACGAGTACGCAATGCCGACAGCTCGGTCGCCATGGCCTGCAGTTCACTGAAATGCGAATCGGCAGGGTCATCGCAGGCCTGATAGACGATGGCATCGACCGCCGCGAAGCGGGCGAGGGTATCGATATGGGCGTCGGTGTCGTCGCCCTCCAGATACCCGCGTTCCAGCCAGAGGACGCGATCCTGCTGCAGCCAGCGCTTCAATCCAGCCTCGATCTCATCGCGGCTCATGTCGGGATGACGCTCATGCAGGCAGGTCCAGGTGGTCAGCAACGTGCCGACACCGTCGGTTTCAATGGCGCCACCTTCCAGTGCAAAATCAATGTCTTGGCGATCACTGTTAAAGAAGATTCGCTGTGTGAAAAGACCTTCCACCAGCCGGTCATCACGGCTGGCTTCGAACTTGCCGCCCCAGCCGGTAAACCGGAAGTCGAGCAGGCGGAAGCCGTCGGCGATCGAACCTGCGTCGCGCGGACGTGCTGCCCGCTCCGGACCGGTCCCGGACAACAATGTCACCGGCCCGGAATCCCGCAGCCAGGTGTCGTCGTAGGCGATCTCGATGAAACGCACCCAGTCCATGTCCACGCGCGCAGAGGCAAGCCGGGCGCGTGCATAGGCCTGCACGTCGTCATCGGCCACGCATACGAGTACGGGCTGGAAGCGGGTGATGGCGGCGACCAGGGCGATGTAGGTCTCCTCCACCTCGCCCAGGCGATCGGCCCAGTCGGTGTCGGTGTGCGGCCAGGCAATCAGGATCGCGGATTGGGGCTCCCACTCCGCGGGGAAACGCAGGGATTCGGTCATCGGTCAGGCTGGAATTGGGGAGGAGGGCTGATTCGGTCTGAAAAGCGTCAGCGAACCGGCGGCTTCGGGCCGATTTCATCGGCACTGGCGTGATTGACCACCACGTCGATCACCCGGCTGTTCTCGAAATACACCGTGAATGCCGGATACGCCCAGCGGTTGATCGTCGGCCACTGCTGTTTCTGGCCGCCGCGAGGGTCCAGTCGCTGGGCCGGCGCGCCGTGGCGGGCTTCAACCTCGGTCATGCTCTGGCCACGCGCGGGCAGGGCGGACGTATCGTGTTGCTGCACACGTTCGATCAGCAGCGTCTCAGCGGATGCCGTGCTGGCGAGGAGCGGCACGGCGAGCAGTGAAAGCGCGGCGATACCCGTCTTGATGCTCAGGCTCTTGATCATGTCCGTTCCCTTTGGCGATGAAGGCTGGGATTGTAAGCGCAAGCTCCGGGCCACTGTGTTGGAAGCCCGGCGGCCACGGTGGGTCTATTATCTGCAGCCGGGAACACGGGCCACTGACTGAGGGTCGCTGGCGCGTGATCCGGCCGTGTCGCCAACCCTACAAGCAAGAAAGCCGCCCGGAGGCGGCTTTCGTACGAAGCGCAAGCAGCGCCGGGCAACTCAGCGCTGGCGCGCCTTGAAACGCGGGTTCGACTTGCAGATCACGAAGACCTTGCCACGACGGCGAACGACTTTGCAGTCGCGGTGACGGGTCTTCGCCGACTTCAGGGAGGACAGGACCTTCATGACAGACCTCGGCAACGGAAAAGAATGAGCAAGCCGGTAATTCTAGCGGCTCTTTGCAAGGCAGATCAAGTGTTTGCACGAAACCCGTTGAAAGTCGGGGTGCACTGAACGAAAAGCATCAGGACCTGTGCGGCCGCCGACCATCGCGAACACCGCATAATACGCCGATGAACAGCCAGCCCCCGCTTTCCAATCCATCCAGCGCCGCGCCGGTACTGACCATCGATGGGCCTTCCGGCTCCGGCAAGGGAACCATCAGTCGCCTGGTGGCCCGCCGCCTGGAGTGGCATTACCTCGACTCGGGCGCGCTGTATCGCGCCATCGGCGTAGCAGCCGGTTGGGGCGACATCGATCTGGGCGATCCCGCCGCGCTGGTGCGCTGCACCTTCGATACCCGGATCGACTTCCGTGAGGACGACGGGGATTTACGCGTGCTGGTGAACGGCACCGATGCCACGCACGAACTTCGGACGGAAACCGCCGGGGCGGCGGCGTCCGCCATTGCCGCGATCCCCGAGGTCCGGGCAGCGTTGAAAGACCGTCAGCGCGCGTTCCGACGGCTGCCCGGACTGGTCGCCGACGGCCGGGACATGGGCACCGTGATCTTCCCGGATGCCGCGCACAAGGTCTTCCTGACCGCCAGTGCGGAGGAGAGGGCCGAGAGGCGCTATAAGCAGTTGAATGACAAGGGGGTTTCCGTTACATTTGCGGGTCTGCTACGGGAGATTCTGGCCCGTGATGCCCGCGACGCCAGTCGTGCGGTGGCGCCCTTGCGACCGGCTGAAGACGCCGTGACCATTGATACCACTGGAGTTGCCATCGATGAGGTGGTGACGCGTGTCCTGGGCCTGATGGCCCCGTAACAGGTGTTTCGCTGTAATACGCCCGTCGCAATCCCGCGGCGGATCAACCAACCGACACATGGTGCGGCTCCATAGCACCACATCAACGGGTGGGTCGACCACGTGCTGCTTGCGTTTGCCCCTGCGGGAAACGATGCCAGCCGGTGCGGCCCGTGTGTTCAATCGGATATTTTCCAATGACCGAATCATTTGCAGAACTGTTCGAACAGAGCGAGCAATTCCTCGCGAAGCTGAAGCCTGGCTCCATCGTTGTTGGCACCGTCGTCGAAGTCCGTGGCGACGTGGTGGTGATCAACGCCGGCCTGAAGTCCGAAGGCATCGTGCCGATCGAACAGTTCCGTAACGACGACGGCGAGATCGACGTCGCCGTGGGCGACCAGGTCAAGGTTGCCCTGGACGCCATCGAGAACGGCTTTGGCGAGACCGTGCTGTCGCGCGAGAAGGCCAAGCGCGCGATGGTGTGGGACGAGCTTGAGGAAGCGCTCGAGAAGAACGAGACCATCACCGGCCGCATCAGCGGCAAGGTCAAGGGTGGTTTCACCGTCGACATCAAGGATGTCCGCGGCTTCCTGCCAGGTTCGCTGGTCGACGTGCGCCCGGTGCGCGACTCGACCTACCTGGAAGGCAAGGAACTCGAGTTCAAGCTGATCAAGCTGGACCGCAAGCGCAACAACATCGTCGTCTCCCGCCGTGCGGTGGTCGAGAGCGAGCACTCGGAAGAGCGCGAGCAGCTGATGGAGAAGCTGGTCGAGGGCGCGATCCTGAAGGGTGTGGTCAAGAACCTCACCGACTACGGCGCGTTCGTGGACCTGGGCGGTATCGACGGCCTGCTGCACATCACCGACATGGCCTGGAAGCGCGTGCGCCATCCGTCCGAAGTCGTGGAAGTGGGCGCCGAGCTGGACGTGCGCGTGCTCAAGTACGACCGCGAGCGCAATCGCGTCAGCCTTGGCCTGAAGCAGCTGGGCGAGGATCCGTGGGACAACATCGCGCGCCGCTACCCGGCCGACACCCGCGTGTTCGGCAAGGTCTCCAACGTCACCGATTACGGTGCGTTCGTCGAGATCGAGCCGGGCGTCGAGGGTCTGGTGCACGTGTCCGAGATGGACTGGACCAACAAGAACGTCAATCCGTCCAAGATCGTGCAGGTCGGTGACGAAGTCCAGGTCATGGTGCTGGATGTCGACGAGGAGCGTCGCCGCATCTCGCTGGGCATGAAGCAGGTCTCGTCCAACCCGTGGGAGACCTTCGCGGTCCTGCACAAGAAGGGCGACAAGGTCGAAGGCCAGATCAAGTCGATCACCGACTTCGGCATCTTCATCGGCCTGGATGGCGGCATCGACGGTCTGGTCCACCTGTCCGACATCAGCTGGAACACCACCGGCGAAGACGTCGTGCGCAACTACAAGAAGGGCGACACGCTGGAAGCCGTCGTGCTGGCGGTGGACCCGGAGCGTGAGCGCATCAGCCTGGGCGTGAAGCAGATGGAGCAGGACCCGTTCGGCCAGTACATGGCGACGAACACCAAGGGTTCGATCGTCACCGGTACGGTCAAGGAAGTCGACGCCAAGGGTGCGACGATCGAACTGGCCGACGGCATCGAAGGCTACGTGGCCGCGCGCGATATCTCCAAGGATCGCGTCGAGGATGCCAGCAAGGTGCTTAAGGTCGGCGACGAGATCGAGGCGCGCTTCATTGGCATGGACCGCAAGGGCCGCACCATGCAGCTGTCGATCAAGGCGAAGGACGAGGCGGAGATGCAGGAGGCGGTGTCCGACTACAACCGCGCCAGTGCCGATGCCGCCAGCGGCACCACGAAGCTGGGTGCGCTGCTGCGCGAGCAGCTCAACAGCAACAAGTCCGAGTAAATCCCCCCGCTGCGTCGCCTGATCCGGGCGATGCAGCGGCTACGGTTGCTGTTGTCAGCGTCATGTACCACGAGTACGGCCCGGCTTCGGCCGGGCCGTACTTCGTTTGCGCCGCAGATATCTTGCGTCCGATCCGTCCTACGAGTGCCCGTATCGCCCATGACCAAGTCCGAGCTGATCGAGATCCTGTCCCGGCGTCAGCCCCATCTGAAGGGCGAGGACGTGGATCTGGCAGTGAAGGCACTGCTGGAGATGATGGGCGGCTCGCTGGCCGACGGCGAGCGCATCGAAATCCGCGGTTTCGGCAGTTTTTCCCTGCATTACCGTCCACCCCGCATGGGACGCAACCCCAAGACGGGTGAATCCGTCGCGTTGTCGGGCAAGCACGTGCCACATTTCAAGCCGGGCAAGGAACTGCGTGAACGCGTCAGCGATGTCATGCCGTTGGAAGAAGCGGACTGACATCCCCCCGGATTTCCGCCATGCCGGCGGTATGCCTCACGAACCCGTTCAGATAAGCTGTCCGCCGAGCAGGGAGCAGCCCGGAGACTGTCATGCGCCTGATCCGAATCCTCATTGCATTAGCATGCCTCGCCCTGGGTGCCGTTGTCGGCGCGCTCAATCGCCAACCCGTCTCCATCGATGTGGGTTTCGGCCATTTGTCTTCCAATCTCGGGATCGCCTTGATCGTCTGCCTGTTGCTTGGCGTCCTGATCGGCGGCATGGCGATCAGTGCCAGCCTGGTGCTGCCGCTGCGCCGTCGCTTGGCACGCGCCGAACGACTGCACCAGAATGCGGCGCCGACCGTGCCGGTCGAGAGCTGATCGATGGCTTTCATCAGCGAGTGGTTCTGGTTTTTCCTGCTGCTGCCGATTGCCGCGGTCAGTGGCTGGGTGATCGGTCGTCGCGGTGGCGAGCGCCACAGCACCAGCCAGGTCAGCCGCCTGTCGACGACGTATTTCCGCGGCCTCAACTACCTGCTCAACGAGCAGCCGGACAAGGCGATCGAACTGTTCCTGCATATCGCGGAACTGGACAAGGACACCTTCGAGACCCAGGTCGCGCTCGGCCACCTGTTCCGCCGACGCGGCGAGGTCGACCGCGCCATACGCCTGCACCAGGCGCTCGTGCAGCGGCCCGGCCTGAGCGACCAGCAGAAGGTCCAGGCCCTGCTCGCGCTGGGCGAGGACTACATGAAATCCGGCCTGCTGGACCGGGCCGAGACGGTGTTCAGCGACCTGGTGAACCTGGACATGCGCGCACCGTTGGCGCTACGCCACCTGATCAACATCTATCAGGCCGAGCGCGACTGGGACAAGGCGATCGAGAACGCCCAGCGCTACGAGGCGGCGACCGGCGAGTCGATGGGCAAGTTGATCGGCCAGTTCGAATGCGAGTTGGCCGATCGTCATCGTGCGGCTGGCGATACGGACGCTGCACGGACCGCTGTCGCCCGGGCCTACCAGGCCGACGCGAACTCGGTGCGCGCCGGCATGTTGGAGGGACGGCTGGAAGTCGAGGCGGGCAACGACGCCGGGGCGATCCGCGCGTTCGAACGCGTCGCACGTACCGATCCGGATTACCTGCCCGAAGTGATGCCTGCGCTGTTGTCGTGTTACGAGCGGGCCGGTGATGGTTCGGGGGCGCGGGCATTCCTGGCCGAAATGTGCGAGCACTATCGTGGCATCGCACCGGTGTTGGCGTTGACCAGGATGGTCGAAACCCAGGATGGCGTGGCCGCTGCGCGTGCCTACCTCGCCAAGGAGCTCAAGGATCGTCCATCGGTGCGCGGCGAGGCGGCACTGATGGAGCTCAGCATTGCCGAAGGCGCCGATCCATTGGCGACCCTGCATGACCTGAAACACATCACCGACCAGTTGCTGGTGCGCAATCCCAGCTATCGCTGCAACCGGTGTGGTTTTGGCGCCCGCAGCCATCACTGGCAATGCCCCAGTTGCAAGGAATGGGGCACCATCAAACCATTGTTGAACTACGCAGTGGTCTGACGGCGTGCTGCTCTGGTTGATTTTGTACGCCGCCATCGGCGCGATGGGCACCGTACTGGCGCGCCGTTACGCGCTGCAGCGCAACCTGCTGGATCACCCCGGTGACCGACGCAGCCATCATGTGCCTACGCCTCGCGGCGGAGGCGTGGCGATCGTCTCGGCACTGCTGATCGCAGCGGTCGCATTGGCCGTGAGGGATCCTGCCCAGCGGGTGCTCCTGGCGGGCTTCGGCATCGGCCTGACCTTGGTCGCCGGGGTCGGCATGGTCGACGACCACCGGCCGTTGTCACCCTGGCTACGGTTGATGGTTCACGCTCTGGCCGGTCTGGTCTTCGCGGGGGCCATCCAGCTCGCACTCGGCGATTTGTGGCTGGCCCTGTTCGCCGTCGTCCTGGTGCTGGTATTGACCAACGTCTGGAACTTCATGGACGGGATCAACGGCCTCGCAGCCAGCCAGGCGCTGCTGCTCGGCCTGGCGCTGGCGCTGTTTCTGGACGGTTCGTGGAGATTGCTTGCTGCCGCCCTGGCGGCCGCTTGTGCCGGCTTCCTGCCCTTCAATTTTCCGGCAGCGCGCATATTCCTTGGCGATGTCGGCAGTGGGGCCATCGGCTTTTCCATTGCTGCCATGATTGTCGTTTGCGCAGCGATGGATGCGGCGGCTTCGACATGGTTTCTGTTGCCGTTGTCGGTATTCCTGCTGGATGCCGGAATCACGTTGTCACGACGATTCGTGAACGGCGAGCGCTGGTGGACGCCCCATACCCGGCATGCCTATCAGGTGTGGGCACGCCGGGCTGGACACACGAAGGTCACGCTGGCCTATGCAGGATGTACCGCCGTTGGCGTTATGGTGACGGCGTTTTTCGGCACAGTGTCGATGCCGCTGATTTTGTGGGTTTGTGTTGGGTGGTATATCGCCGGTGCCTTGGCATGGAGAGGGCTCCAGCGTATGGAGCCGCGGATCGAATCTGAAAAAAAGGACATCGGATGAGTGCTTGGCGAGATCGTTGGTCTGGAGCGTTGCCTCGCGTGGCAGTGGTACTGCATGACCTGGCGATGGTCTGGATCGTATGGGAGGTGCTGCACCGCTTGCGTTATGGCGTGATGCTCAATCCCCCCGACATGCCGTTCTGGTCGACCGAAATCGCGCTGGTGCTGGTCGCGCAGGGACTGGTTTTCTGGCAGGTCGGTCTGTACCGCGGCTTGTGGCGGTTCGCCAGCGTTCCCGACCTGTGGAATATCTTCAAGGCCTGCGCATTGGGCTTGTTCGCGATTGTGCTCGGGCTGTTCCTGTACAACCGGCTGAACCTGGTTTCGCGGACCGTGCTGGTGATGTATCCGTTCGTGCTGATGGGCATGCTGGGTGCACCGCGGCTGCTGTATCGCGCCTGGAAGGACAGCCATGCCGACCGGAGCGAGGAAGCGTCGGTACGGATCCTGATCCTCGGCGCAGGTCACGCTGGCGATGCGCTGGTGCGCGATCTCCGCCGTCTGGGCACGTATCAGCCGGTGGGGTTCCTGGATGACGCACCGAGCCTGCGGGGCAGCAAGGTGCAGGGGATACCGGTGCTCGGGCACGTGGACGACGTCGCGGAAATCGCGCGTGAGACAGCGGCCCGCTTGCTGGTCATCGCAATGCCGTCGGCGAATGCCACCGAGATGCAACGGGTGGTGGCCTCCTGCGAACGCTCCGGTCTGCCGTTCCGGATGGTGCCGCGGCTGCGCGACACGCTGGAAGGCCGATCGCTGCCGGGCCAGCTCAAGGAAGTCGCCATCGAGGATTTGCTGGGCCGGCAACAGGTCTTGCCGGACTGGAAAGCAATTCGTGACTGGTTGGGCGCGCGATCGGTATTGGTCACGGGCGCCGGTGGCTCGGTGGGCTCGGAGCTGTGCCGGCAATGCGCGCGTCACGGTGCGCGACGCATCGCGTTGGTCGAGCACGACGAGTTCGCGCTGATCACGATCATGGCCAGCCTGCGTCGTGATTTTCCCGATCTCGAATACATTCCGGTGCTCGGCGACTGCGGCGACACGGCCGTGATCGATTACGCCCTGAAGGCCGCCGAGCCCGAGGCGGTATTCCACGCGGCGGCCTACAAGCACGTCCCATTGCTGGAAACCCAGTTGCGCGAAGCGGTACGCAACAACGTGCTCGCTACTGAGACGGTTGCACGCGCCTGCCGCACCGCACAGGTCGGGACTTTCGTGCTGATTTCCACCGACAAGGCGGTCGATCCCGGCAATGTGCTGGGGGCAACCAAGCGCCTGGGGGAAATGGTCTGCCAATCGCTGGTCGATCATCGCAGCACCCGCTTCGTGACCGTTCGGTTCGGCAATGTGCTCGACTCGGCGGGCAGTGTGGTGCCGCTGTTCCGTGAGCAGATCCGCCGGGGCGGCCCGGTGACCGTTACCGATCCCGAGGTCACGCGCTACTTCATGACCATTCCGGAGGCCTGCCAACTGATCCTGCAGGCATCCGCGATCGGTACGCACGAGGCGATCTACACCCTGGACATGGGCGAGCCGGTGCCGATCCGCCTGTTGGCCGAGCAGATGATCCGGCTGGCCGGAAAGCAGCCCGGACGCGACGTGTCGATCGTCTACACCGGCCTGCGTGCCGGCGAGAAGCTGCATGAGACGTTGTTCCATGCGGATGAACGCTACCGTTCCACCGCGCATCCCAAGATCCTGCAGGCCGAACCCCGACCGGTGGTTTCCCGCGAAGTGCACCTTGCCCTGGGCAAACTGCGGGAGGCCTGCAAGCGTTATGACCTTCCCGCGCTGGACGAGCTGCTGCGCCAGACGGTGCCTGAATTCCAGCCGATCGGACTGCATCCCCGTCCGGATTCGCCGGCAACCACGGTCGTGGCGTTCCCCACTCCCGCAGCAAGGAAGAACTGATGTCGAAACGTATCCGCAAGGCGGTCTTTCCGGTCGCCGGACTCGGCACGCGCTTCCTGCCCGCGACCAAGACCGTTCCCAAGGAGATGCTGCCGATCATCGATCGGCCATTGATCCAGTACGCTGTGGACGAGGCGATCGAGGCGGGTTGCGACACGCTGGTTTTTGTCACCAACCGCTACAAGCACGCGGTCGCCGACTACTTCGACAAGGCCTACGAGCTCGAGGACAAGCTCGAACGAGCAGGCAAGATCGAACAACTGGAGCTGGTCCGGAATCCATTGCCGAAAGGCGTGCGTGCGGTGTTCGTGACCCAGACCGAGGCGCTCGGACTCGGCCATGCGGTGTTGTGCGCCAAGCCGGTGATCGGCGACGAGCCGTTCGCGGTGATCCTCCCCGACGACCTGATCTGGAACCGTGGACCGGGCGCGCTCGCACAGATGGCGGACGTGGCCGAAGCCAGCGGGGCGAGCGTGATTGCGGTCCAGGATGTCGCACGGGAGCACACCGGCAGCTATGGCATCGTGGCTACCGATGGTTTTGCCGAGCGCCAGGGCCGCATCCGCGCGATCGTCGAGAAACCCCAGCCGGACGATGCACCCAGCACGCTCGCCGTGGTCGGACGCTATGTGCTCAGTCCACGCATCTTCGCCCTTCTGGAAACCACTACGCCCGGCTCCGGCGGCGAAATCCAGCTGACCGACGCGATCGCGAGATTGCTCGCCGAAGAGGCGGTCAATGCGTATCGCTTCCAAGGCACGCGTTTCGATTGCGGCACCCATATCGGCTTGATCGGGGCGACGATCCGTTACGCGCTCGACCACGAAAAGCTCAGTGCTGCCGCGCAGGGATTGATGAGTGAAGCGCTGCGGGAAATGGGCGTCACCGAGCTGGAGTAACCCGCGGCGTTGACTTGGCGCATGGCTGAAGGCTGACTGGGACGATGACGCTTTCCTACTATCAGGCCACACTTCCGGAGCCACCTGTCCGCCAGCCCTCGTTGCAAGGGTCGCACGACGTCCGCGTGTGCGTGATCGGCGGAGGCTTTGCCGGTCTCAATACCGCGCTGGGTCTGGTCGAACGCGGCATGCGCGATGTCATGTTGCTGGAAGGGCAGCAGATCGGCTTCGGTGCCTCCGGTCGCAACGGCGGTTTTGTGTTCGGCGGATTCTCCCTGGGCGAGGCGTCATTGCTCGCCCGGCTCGGTGCGCGGCGGGCGAAGGCCTTGTATGGCGGCACGATGCAGGCGGTGGAACTGATTCGCCAGCGCATCCATCGCCATGCGATCGACTGCGATGCGGTCGAAGCCGGCGTGATCTGGGCCAACTGGTTCCGCGATCCTTCGGTCCTGCGGGAGCGACAACGTTTGCTGGCCGAATGTTTCGGCGTCGATTGGCAATGGTTGCCGGAGTCCGAACTGCGCGATCTGGTCCATAGCGAGCGCTATGGCGATGGCCTGTTCGAAGCCGATGCCTTCCACTTCCACCCGCTCAAATATGCGCTTGGTCTGGCTCGTGCCACTGTCGGGGCGGGACTGGCCCTGCACGAGGGCAGTCCGGCCCTGTTGCTGCAGCACAACGGGGCAGGGTGGCGGATAACTACGCCGGAAGGGCAGGTTGATGCCGAGCAGGTTGTGCTTGCCTGCGGTGGCTACCTGGCCGGCCTGGATCGCAGGGTCGATGCGTCGGTCATGCCCATAGCCACCTACGTGATGACCACCGAGCCACTGGGAGCGCGCATGGATGACATCCTGCACACCCGCGCGGCGGTCTACGACAGCCGTTTCGCGTTTGACTACTATCGGCCGCTGCCCGATACGCGACTGTTGTGGGGTGGGCGGATATCGGTACTGGACCGTTCGCCGGAGGCCGTGAAGCGGTTGCTGTATCGCGACGTGTTGAAAGTCTTTCCGCAATTGGACGGCGTGGGGGTCGATCACGCCTGGTCAGGCCTGATGAGTTACGCGCGCCATCAGATGCCGCAGATCGGACCGGTAGGGGACGGTCTCTGGTTGGCCCAGGCATTCGGCGGCCATGGCGTGGCTCCGACCACGTTTGCTGGCGAGCTGGTGGCGTCGGCGATCGCGCAGGGAGACATGCGCTGGCGTGAGTTCAACGAATTCGGTCTGGCTCCGGCATGGAAGCCGGCCGGTCAGGTGGCGGCGCAATTGAGTTACTGGTGGGCTGGCCTGAAGGATGGATGGAAGGCGGCAAAAGAGGGCAGTCGATGAGTGGCGTTGAATCGATAAGCTGGGGCGACTTCGAGAAGGTAATGCTGTGCGTCGGCACCGTGATGCGCGTCGAGGCATTTCCCGAGGCGCGCCGACCGGCGTGGAAACTCTGGGTCGACTTCGGCGCCCACGGCATCCGTAAGACCAGCGCGCAGATCCGCGAGATCTATGAGCCCGAAGCGCTGCTGGGAAAACAGATCGTGGGGGTGCTCAACTTTCCGCCCCGGCAGATCGGCCCCTTCATGTCGGAGTTCCTGCTGACGGGATTCCACACGGAGGCCGGCGTGGTGATCACTACGGTCGACAGGCCGGTTCCGGACGGCACCCGAATGGCCTGAACAGCGCAACAAAAAACCAGGGCCGTGCTTGGCGACCCTGGCTTCTGTGTGGTGGTGCCGGTTTGACCTGTACCGTTCAGAGCGCCTCGAAAATACCCGCAGCCCCCATGCCAGTGCCGATGCAGATCGTCACCATGCCGTACTTCTGCTGGCGACGGCGCATGCCGTGCAGGATCGTCGCGGCGCGTACCGCGCCGGTGGCGCCGAGCGGGTGGCCCAGCGCAATCGCGCCGCCCAGCGGATTGACCTTGGCAGGGTCGAGCTCGCTGTCGCGGATCACCGCCAGCGCCTGCGCGGCGAAGGCTTCGTTG
>DATJBR010000174.1:0-7124 GCA_035515255.1 Lysobacter sp.
ACGCGGGTCGTGCGCAGGAAGGGCTGGCCTTCGGGTCTGGGGATCACGCCACCGGCGTCGGATGCGGCAAAGCCGGCCACGTCGTGCACCTGCAGGCCGATGCCGTGGCCGATGCCGTGCGGGAAGAACGCATTGCTGACACCGGTTTCCAGCGCGGCTTCCGGCGACAGGTCGATGATGCCGAAGTCCTTGAGCACGCCGGCAAGCTTCAGGTGCGCGCCAAGGTGCAGTTGCCTGTAGTCGAACCCGGCGCGGACTTCCGCGCACATGGCCAACTGGGCGGCATCGACCGCCGCGATCAGCGACTGGAACTCGCTGTCGCGATCGAACGCGTAGGTCCGGGTGATGTCGCTGGCGTAGCCGCCGAAGCTGCCGCCGGCATCGATCAGGAAGCTGCGAATGTCCTGTGGCGCGACGGTGTCCAGCTCGGTGTAGTGCAGTACCGCGCCGTGTTCGTTGAGCGCGACGATGTTGTGGTACGGCAACTCGTTGGCGTCCTGGCGCGCTGCGGAGCAGTACGCCATGTGGATATCGAACTCGCTCTTGCCGGCGCGGAACGCGGCCTCGGCGGCGCGGTGCGCGCGTACGCCGACGCGGGTCGCCTCGCGCATCATCAGGATTTCGTAGGGGGTCTTGAAGGCGCGGTGGTACTCGAGGTAATTGACCACGGCCGCGGGGTTGTCGGGCACGAAATCGCCGAGCGTACTCTGCGGTTCGCCGAGGATCGCGCAGCGTGCGGGGTTGCCGGGCAGGTGCTGCAGCGCTTCGTCGGGCTTGCGGATGATGACGATGTCGAACTGATCGACCCAGTACCCGGCGGGGGCTTCAGGCACCACGTGCCAGTAGTCGAACGGCTGCAGGTAGATGAGCTTCGGCTTCTGTCCGGGTGTGAACACCAGCCAGCTGCCGGGGGTGCGGGTCAGCGGTGCCCAGGCCTTGAACTGCGGGTTGACCGCGTACGGGTAATCGCGGTCGTCGAACACCTGGTAGTGGAGGGTGCCGCTGGGCACGACCAGGTGGTCGCAGCCGCCGCGTTCCAGCGCCAGTGTGCTGCGGCGCTGTAATTCGGCGATGTGCTGCGGGTAGGCGTTCGCCAGGTCTTGGATTGCCATGTCGATCCTCTCGGGGGGAGTCGGAGGATTCTGACCGATCCGACGCCGGGCCGCAGGGGCCATAGGGCACCCGCGGGGATGGCAGGTGTGATTCGATTCGAAGACAGCAGGCCGGGTGCTCAGGCGGAACGGGAAAGCCAGTCGCGCAGTCGCTGGCGGTGCGTCTCGGGCACGTTGATGAAGCGGAACCCGGCCCATGTCTGACCCGATGCGCTGGCGTGCTCCTGCCACAGCAGGTGGACGCCGACTTCAATCGGAGCGCGATGCGGTTCGGTGCCATCGAGGCGGAAACGCAGCTGGTACAAGGCATCCTCGACCAGCGGCATATTGGCGATCAGCAGCATGCCGGTCTCGGAGACGTTGCCCAGCAGGCCGATCGTACGATCGCTCATGCAGTCGGCGACTTCCACCACCCCGGCAACGGCGCGACGGGGGCGGCGACGGGATTCGATCGTGTCGTCGTGGGTTTTGAACGAAGAAGTTTCGGTTGAGGTTGATGCGTTCATGGCAGTGTCTCCTGCGGCAGGTCGCGGCCGGCCAGGCTGCGCAGTGTGCCCATCGTTGCCTGCCAGGCGCGATCGACCAGCCCCGTGCGCTCGGTCGGTGCAATCACCCGCGCCTCGCCGATGGCGACCAGGCGGGCGATCTGGTCGAGATTGTCGTGTCCGCGGGCATCGTCGATACGCTGGCCGCGCTGGTTGACCAGCAGCGCGCGACCCGTGACCGGGCTGAACCAGGCCAACCGTCGACGCACCATGTCGCCCTGCTGGTTGATCGAAAATTCGATCCAGCTGCCAAATGGCAGGCTGCGCAGATGGGCGTAGCACGCCTCCTCGCGCGCATTGCGCGGTGTTGCCGCAGGCGGTGCAGGTGCCGGCTCGCTGGCGCCCAGCCGTGCGCGTGCCTTGAGCTGGATTGCCAGTTCGGTGCGGGTGGCCGGGTCATCGCTTTCATCGGCCACCGCGGCCAGCCGGTTGGCAATCGCTGTCGCCTCGTCGCCCTGGTAGCCGACCAGTCCCAGCGCCTGCTCGATCCTGGGCCGCAGCCACTCCGGGGCGGTGGTTCCGCGACTGGCCGCGACCATCTGTCCGGTGGCCTCGACATGCTCCTGCCACTCATCGGAATCCTCGCCGTGCCGGAGCAGGATCAGGCTGAGCACATCGGCCCAGGCCTGGTCGAGCAGGGTGCGCAGGAATTTCGGCAGCGGCGTGTCGCCGATCGCGGTTTCGATGGACTCGGCCGCGCGCTGTTTCGCCAGTTCGAGCTTGTCGCGCCCGCGCGCGGCCTCGACGTGGCGGCGCTCGCTGACTTCCGCCTTGCGTGCCATCGCCTCCAGGTGTTGGCTCAATGCCTGGTTGGCCGAGGCGAACACCTTGGCGTCGCCGTCGTAGTTCTTGATGACGTGATCGACGGCGCTGTCCAACTGGCGGTCCAGCCGCGGATCGGCCTCGCCTTCGGCCTGCCAGGTGCTGCCGGCCTCGGCAACGGCGTTCAGCAGTTGCCGCGCCGGGTGCTGGTGGCGCACGAAGAAGCCGCGATCCTGCAGTGCAACCCGCAACAGCGGTACCTGCAGGCGCTCCAGCAGGTCGGCGCTGCGGGTGCCCTGGCGCAACTCACGGCCGATCTCGGTGTACAGCAGGCCCAGCAGCTCGAAGGTTTCGTTGTCCTGTTGCGACAGGCTCGTGGCCGCGCCTCGCTGCAGCCGGCTCTTGGCGAGCAGCGCCTGCCGGATCTGGGTGGTGTTGCGGGGCGAATGCCCCGTGGCTTGCAGGTCGCCCAGCGCCGCATCCACCTCGGTCGTGGCCAAGGCGATCCGGGGCCGATCGGGAGTGATTTCCGGCGCGGCTTCCGGAGTGCCCTCTGGGGCGACTTCGGGAACGGCTGCCTGGGGTGGCAGGCCGATCAGTTCGCGACGCCTGGCCAGCAACTGCTGGAGTTCGTCCAGCGCCTGCTTTTCCAGCTCGGTTGTTGTTCCTGCCGTCGCGTCCGTGTGGCTGGTGTCATTCCACCGGTCCGTCGCCGGCCCGTTCCGGGTGCCGGTGCCAGCTGGCAAAGTGCCATTACCTGCTCCACCTGTCGGTCCGCCATTGCCGGCGACAGCGGAAGCGTTGTCGCCCATCGGCTCACGGGGGTGTTCGCCCCCCGGCGTGTGTCGTCGGCGACGGCTCGGAACGAACGCCAGGCCCGGCAGCACGTTGGCACCGTCCAGTTGGGCATTCATGGTTTCCACCAAGGTCAGGTAGCCGGCCATCAGCTGTCGGTCGAACAGGCGGTACAGCTGCAGCCGGATATCGACATCGACGACCGCGTCCTTGCTGGCCAGGGCCAGCATCCGCCCCAGGGCCTGGGGGCCGACCGGCAGACGCGCCGCGTCGAAGGCGGGTTGGCCGGCCAGGACGCCAAAGCGTTGGCCCAGCAACAGCAGGGGCAGGCCCGCGCGTGATTCATGCCGGCGCGCGATCTCGGTCAGCACATTGTCTTCGGCGATTTCGCTGTGATCGACAAGACGCAGGCTGTTGACGTCCGACGACGACGCCATGACGGCGTCCAGTGGTTGCTCGTGCAGGCTCGCCAGCGCGGTCGCCAGCTCGGACAGAAAGCGCGGCGCCACGGCATCGCGCTGGCTGCGCAGCGTCTGCAGGGCAGCCAGATAGACGGACTGCGAACCGGAGTTGCGGGCGCGCTCGGCCTGGCGGAACAGGTCCTGCTCCAGGGTGTCCAGCAGGCGTTCCAGCTCCCGGCCCAACTCGGTGCCGATCAGGGACTGCAATTGCTCCAGCAATCGCCGTACGCGCGGAGGCATCGCCACCGCCGTCATCGCAGGAGTGGCCGGCGCGGCAAACGGAACGTCGAAACTGGACATGTGGCTCAGGTCCCCCCGGGTTACTGGTCTTGCCAGCATGCAGGAAGACGCTGGGCACCCGCGAATTGTGACGCAATTCCGTTATTGCGGGGCGTGCCGGGAGGGCTGCTTCGTCTCCGGCCCCTACTCCTCCAGAAACAACTCGACCACATCGTTGGTGAAACGGCGTCCCAGCTCGGTCGGGCGAACCCGGTCGGCCTCCAGTGTCAGCCAGCGTCTTGCGAGCGCTGCCTGCAGCTGCGGCTCGATCGCGGCACGCGACAAGCCGGTGCGCGTCTCGAAACCGGTCAGGCTGAAGCCATCGACCAGGCGCAGTGCGTTGAGCATGAATTCGAACGCGCGCCGCTCCGGCGGAATGCGCTCGTCGCCGCCGATGGCGCTGCCGCGGCCGGCTTCGGCGAGGTAGCGGGTGGGGTGCTTGAGTTTCCAGCGGCGCAGGATCGACTGGTCGTGGCCCAGGGTGATCTTGCCGTGCGCGCCGGCGCCGATGCCGAGGTAGTCGCCGTACTTCCAGTAGTTGAGGTTGTGCGCGCACTCGCGGCCGGCCTGCGCGTAGGCGCTGACCTCGTACTGGCGGTAACCGGCCTGCGCCAGCAGGGCCTGGCAGTGCTCCTGCATGTCCCAGCTACCGTCGTCGTCGGGAATCCCGGCCGGCGGCCGGGCCGCGAACACGGTGTTGGGTTCCAGGGTCAGCTGGTAATGGCTGATGTGCGTGGGCTGCAGCGCGAAGGCGCGCTCGAGGTCGTGCTCGGCCATCGCCAGGGTCTGCTGCGGCAGCGCGTACATCAGGTCGAGATTGAAGTTGTCGAAGCCCGCGTCCTGCGCCAGCTTCACCGCCGCCTCGGCCTCGGCGCTGTCGTGAATGCGTCCCAGGCGTTGCAGGCAGCCATCGTCGAAGCTCTGGATGCCGAAGCTCAGGCGGTTGATGCCGGCATCAAGGTAGCCTTCGAAGCGGCCATGCTCGGCGGTGCCGGGATTGGTCTCCAGGGTGATTTCGCAGCCCGGTGCGAAACGCAGCCGCGAACTGGCGCCCTGCAGGAAGCGGTCGATGAACTCCGGCGGCATCAGGCTCGGAGTGCCGCCGCCGAAAAACACCGACTGCACCGTGCGGCCCCAGACCAGCGGCAGGTCGAAATCCAGGTCGGCCAGCAGCGCGTCCACGTAGGCCGCAAACGGCAGCTCGCCGCGACCTTCGTGCGAGTTGAAGTCGCAGTACGGGCATTTGCGCACGCACCAAGGGATGTGGACGTACAGCGACAGCGGCGGCGGAGCGAGGGTCATGCGGCTATTGTCCCACCCGGGCGACACGACGCGGACTGTTTCGCCGCACCGCATGCCGCCGGCGGTTGTTGCAGGCGCGGCTTCAGCCGTGAACGTGCAGGGCCACGCGTGTATTGCGGCGTTATTACCCTGATGCCCGCATTTCATCGCTACGCCGGCCTGAGCGTCCATCGACACGGCATCCGGATGTGCAGGTCGCGACTGACGTCGCTCCTACGGGGCCCCGGCAGGAGTCCCGTCGGACAACAGCGCAAGCTGCTCGCGCAGGATCGCCAGCGCCTGGCCGCGGTGGCTGATCCGGTTCTTGAAGGCCGGCTCCAGCTCGGCCGCGGTGCGACTGCTTTGCGGGTCCAGAAACAACGGGTCGTAGCCGAATCCACCGCTGCCACGTGGGGCGTGCAGGATCCGGCCGTGCCATTGGCCCTCGGCAATCAGCGGTTGCGGGTCGTCGGCGTGCCGCAACAGCACCAGCGTGCAATGGAAGCTCGCGCCGCGTCGTTCGTCCGGCACGTCGTCCAGCGCCGCCAGCAGCTTGTCGTTGTTGCGCGCGGCATCGCTGGGTTCGCCGGCGTAGCGCGCCGAATACAGGCCCGGTGCGCCGCCCAGTGCGTCCACGCATAACCCGGAGTCGTCGGCCAAGGCCGCCAGGCCGGTGACCTGTGCGGCGTGGCGTGCTTTCAGCAGCGCGTTCTCGACAAACGTCAGGCCGGTCTCCTCGATGTCGTCGACGCCCAGTTCGCCCTGGGCGACGAACTCGATGCCGGCCTCGCCCAGCAGGCGGTTGAACTCGGCCAGCTTCCCGGCGTTGCCGCTGGCGACCACGATCCGTTTCATGGCATTGCCTGTCTGTGTGGCATCGCTGCGGTCAAAGGCCCAGCGCGGCGCGCTGCATCGCCACCAGCTCGTTGATGCCGACTTCGGCCAGCGCGGTCATCGCGGCCAGTTCCTCGCGGCGGAACGCATGGCCTTCGGCGGTGCCCTGGACTTCGATGAAGCCGCCGCCGTCGTTCATCACCACGTTCATGTCGGTGTCGCAGTCGCTGTCTTCGGCGTAGTCCAGATCCAGCACCGGCACGCCGCGGTAGATGCCGACCGACACCGCCGCGACCGCGCCGAAGATCGGCGAGCGGCCGCCCTTGGGCTTGATGTCGCCACGCTTGATCATCCAGTTCACCGCATCCACCAGTGCCACATAGGCGCCGGTGATCGCCGCGGTGCGGGTACCGCCATCGGCCTGCAGCACGTCGCAATCCAGGGTGATGGTGCGTTCGCCCAGCAACTTGCGGTCGACGCATGCCCTTAAAGAACGGCCGATCAGGCGCTGGATCTCCAGCGTGCGCCCGCCCTGCTTGCCGCGAGCGGCCTCGCGGTCGTTGCGGGTGTTGGTGGCGCGCGGCAGCATGCCGTATTCGGCGGTGACCCAGCCCTCGCCCTTGCCACGCAGGAAGCCGGGGACCCGGTTCTCGACGCTGGCCGTGCACAGCACCCGGGTCTCGCCGAAGCTGATCAGCACCGACCCTTCGGCATGGCGGGTGAAGGCGCGTTCGATGCGCACCTCGCGCAGCTGCTCCGGCGCGCGACCGCTGGGTCGTGAAAAAACGTTCGTGCCGGGTACTGACATGGTGCGGACTGCCGTTGAAGTTAGGGGGTTTTGGGGGCGCGAGTTTACCATTCGCCCCCACGGCCCCCGGGCACCGTCAGAACCCTCACCACAGGAATTGCGAATGATCCGCAGCATGACCGCCTTCGCCAACGGCGAGCGCGTCACCGAATGGGGCACGCTGGGTTGCGAGCTGCGCTCGGTCAACCACCGTTTCCTGGAGATCGGCGTGCGCCTGCACGACGACCTGCGCGCGTTGGAACCGGTG
>DATJBR010000175.1:0-5499 GCA_035515255.1 Lysobacter sp.
GACGGCCGGGTGAGCATCGACGGGGAATCCTAAAGCGCCAAAACCCTCGATTTGTTAAAAATCCGGAAGGGTTATGCATATCGGATGTCATATTCAGGTGAAACATCCATATCCGTGACGGGCCGCACGCTCGGGCGGAATGGCGATGACGGAGCCGCAAAAAGCACGGCGCGTGACAGCTGCAGGGCCGTCACGCTTGGGTATCAGGCCGTCGCAGGGCTGCCGAAAGCGGTGGCGATGGCGACCGGGTGCTCGTCGTCGGTGTAGCTGACGATGTCCCAGGCCGACCGGTCGGCCAGCAGCGCGCGCACCAGTTTGTTGTTCAGTGCGTGGCCGGACTTGAAGCCCTCGTAGGCGCCAATGACCGCGTGGCCCGCCAGATAGAGGTCACCGATCGCATCGAGGATCTTGTGGCGGACGAACTCGTCGGCGTAACGCAGGCCGTCCTCGTTGAGGACGCGGAACTCGTCGAGCACGATCGCGTTGTCCATCGAGCCGCCCAGGCCCAGGTTGCGCTCGCGCATGTACTCCAGGTCGCGCATGAATCCGAAGGTGCGCGCGCGACTGACTTCCTTGATGTAGTTGACGGTAGAGAACTCGACCTCGGCGCGCGACTGCGAATCCGGGATCGCCGGGTGCTTGAACACCACGGTGAAGCCGATCCGGAAGCCGTCGTAGGGCTCGAAGCGGGCGACCTTGTCGCCGTCGGTCACTTCCACCGGACGCTTGATCCGGATGAAACGCTTGGCCGCGTCCTGCTCGGCGATGCCGGCGGACTGCAGCAGGAACACGAAGGGTCCCGCCGAGCCGTCCATGATCGGTACTTCCGGCGCGGACAGGTCGATGGTGGCGTTGTCGATTCCCAGTCCCGCCAGGGCGGACATCAGGTGTTCCACGGTCTGCACGTTGGCCGGGCCGAGGCTCAGGCCGGTGCACAGGGTGGTCTCGGTGACCAGATCGGCATTCGCGGGGATCTCGACCACCGGGTCGAGGTCGATGCGACGGAACACGATGCCGGCGTCGACCGGGGCCGGACGCATGGTGAGGAAGACCTTTTCGCCGCTGTGCAGCCCCACACCGGTGGCGCGGATCACGTTCTTGAGGGTGCGCTGACGCAGCATGGGTATGGAAAGACCTTGGAGTTCGGAAAAAGCGGGCCACGTTAACATGGTCGCGGTTCGGCCCGGATCAATCCGGCCTGAACCGGCCTGGCCGGAAAATGACCGGCCGCCCGCCGATCAGGCAGGCGACCGGTCCAAACGCCCCGCGCCACAAGGCAGCGGGACCAAGACGAACCGGACGTTGGCGCGTTACTTCACTGGCGGCGGATCAATCCGCCTGCCGGCGCAGGAACGCCGGGATGTCGAGGTAGCTGTTGTCGCTACCGAAATCGGCGGCGGGTGCCGACGACGGCATCTCGGGCTGGCTGGCGCTGCCGCGCAGGCTGCCACCGAAGCTCGGCTGCGACGGCGAGAACGCTTCGTCCAGCGGGAACTCGGGCTGGCCGGTGGTGGCGTTGCGGACCAGCTGGATCGGCGCGCGGTGGCTTTCCCCCGGCTTGCCCTGGCGGGCGGGCGCCCGGTTCAGGCCGGTGGCGACCACGGTCACGCGGACCTCGTCCTGCATGTCCGGATCCAGCACGGTGCCGATGACGATGGTGGCGTCCTCGGATGCGAACGCCTCGACGGTGCGACCGACCTCGTCGAACTCGGCCATGGTGAAGTCCGGACCGGCGGTGATGTTGACCAGGATGCCGTTGGCACCCTGCAGGTTGACGTCGTCCAGCAGCGGATTGAGTACCGCCGCCTCGGCCGCGGCCTGGGCCCGGTCGTCGCCGCGCGCCGCGCCGCTGCCCATCATCGCCAGACCCATCTCGGACATCACGGTACGCACGTCGGCGAAATCGACGTTGATCAGGCCCGGACGCACGATCAGGTCGGCGATGCCCTGCACCGCGCCCAGCAGCACGTCATTGGCGGCGCGGAACGCCTGCACCATCGTCGCGTTGCGGCCCAGCACGGTGATGAGCTTCTCGTTGGGGATGGTGATCAGCGAGTCGCAATGGTGGCTCAGCTCCTCGATGCCCTTGAGCGCGACCTGCATGCGGCGGCGTCCCTCGAACGGGAACGGTTTGGTGACCACGGCGACGGTCAGGATGCCCATCTCCTTGGCCAGTTGGGCCACGACCGGCGCCGCGCCGGTGCCGGTGCCGCCGCCCATGCCAGCGGTGATGAACACCATGTCCGCGCCTTCCAGCGCATCCATCAGGCGCTCGCGGTCTTCCAGTGCGGCCTGGCGACCGACCTCGGGGTTCGCGCCTGCGCCCAGGCCCTTGGTGACGTTGGTGCCGAGCTGCAGCTGCAGCTTCGCGCCGCAGTTCTTGATCGCCTGCGAGTCGGTGTTGGCGGTGATGAACTCCACCCCATCGACGTTGTTGCTGACCATGTGGGCGACGGCATTGCCGCCACCACCCCCGACGCCGATCACCTTGATGATCGCGTTGGGTGCCATGTTTTCTACCAGTTCAAAGTGCGCCATGTCCGTGTCCTCGTTGGTCTAGTTATGTGTTGCCGGGTATCGCTGGTGCCGCGGGTTGTCGCTGTCTTGCCGGGGGAACTCAGAAGTGGCTCCGGAACCAGCCGCTGAGCTTGTTGAACATCGTTCCGGCCCGTCCGGTGTTGATCGCCGGGCGGTGCGGGTTTTCCAGTTGGCTGCCCATCAGGAGCAGGCCGACACCGGTGGCGTGGACCGGGTTGCCGACCACTTCGCCCAGGCCGGTGACGTGCTGCGGAATGCCCACGCGCACCGGCATCTGCAGCATTTCCTCGGCCAGCTCGACCACGCCTTCCATCTTTGCCGCGCCGCCCGTCAGGACCATGCCGGCGCGGACGTGCTGCTCGAATCCACTGCGGCGCAGCTCGGCCTGGACCATCTCGAAGATTTCCTCGTAGCGCGCCTGGACCGCCTGCGCGAGCGAGGCGCGCGGCATCCGGCGCGGCGGACGGTCGCCGACCGACGGCACCTGGATGGACTCCTCGGCCGTGGCCATCTGCGCCAGCGCGCAGGCGTAGCGGACCTTGATCTGCTCGGCCTCCGGGGTCGGGGTGCGCAGCATGTGGGCGATGTCCTCGGTGACCTTGTCGCCGGCGATGCCGAGGCTGGCCGAATGGGCGATCGCGCCCTGCACGAACACCGCGATATCGGTAGTACCCGCGCCGATGTCGACCAGCACCACGCCCAGTTCGCGCTCGTCACTGGTCAGCACCGCGTTGCTGGACGCGAGCACGCCCAGGATCAGGCTGTCGACCTGCAGGCCGCAGCGCTGCACGCACTTGCTGACATTGGCTGCGGCCGATTGCGCGCAGACCACCAGGTGGGCGTGGACCTCCAGCCGCACACCGGTCATGCCGATGGGATTGCGGATGCCTTCCTGCGAGTGGTCAAGCACGTAGTCGCGCGGGATCGCATGCAGGATCTTCTGGTCGGCCGGGATGGCCACGGCCTTGGCCGCCTCGAGCACGCGGTCCAGGTCGGCCAGGCTGACCTCGCCATCGCGGATCGGCGCGATGCCCTGCGAGTTGCGGCATTGCACGTGGCTGCCGGAGATGGAGGCGTAGACCGAGCGGATCTCGCAGCCGGCCATCAGCTCGGCTTCCTCGATCGCGCGCTGGATCGACTGCACGGTGGATTCAATGTCGACCACCACGCCGCGGCGCAGCCCGCGCGATTCGTGGGAACCGATGCCGATCACCTCGATCGGGTTGTCCGGCCCGCTGTGGCCGGGCGTGTACTCGCCCACCAGTGCGACGACCTTGGAGGTGCCGATGTCGAGACCGACGATCAACGATTTGTCACCCTTGCGATTCATGTGTTTCCCTGCTTGTCCGCGGCCGGGCCCTGCGGTGTGGATGGAGTGCTCGCGGCCCAGATCAGTGCGAAACCATTGGTGTAGCGAAGGTCGGCGCGGGTCAGCACCTGAGCCTGCTGGGACAGCAGTTGCGGCATCAGGCGCACGAAGCGCCCGAGCCGGCTGCGGGCCTCGTTGCGGCCCACGATCACCTGCGCGCCGTTGTCCAGCCCGAGCGTCCAGCTGCCGCGCGGATCGAGCTCAACCGCCAGCACCTGCAGACCGATCGGGATGAACAGGGCCTGCGATTCGTTGTAGAGCGCGACGACCTCGCTGACGCGCGATTCCGGCCCGCCCAGTTGCGGCAGCCCGGCGGGAACCTCGATGCCCGTGGCCGGGAACAGTTTTCCGTGCTCGGACAGCAACTGGTCTTCGCCCCAGCGCGCGAACGGCACGTGCTCGACCACCTGCACTTCCAACACATCCGGCCAGCGTTTGCGCACATCGGCCTGCTCCACCCACGGCAATGCCGCAATGGCGGCACGGGCATCGTCCAGCCGCACCGCGAAGAAGCCTTCGCGCGCATACGGCATCAGGGTCTGGCGCAGCAGCGCCTCGTCCACGCGCTCGAACTGCCCGGTCGCGCGCAGCTTGCTCAACGGCCAATGGTCGGCACCGACCCAGCCGTTGAGCAGGCCAACCACCGGCAGGACGACGAGCGCCACCGCAAGCAGCCAACCCAGCAGGCGCAGAAGGGCATTCACGGGCGCGCGACCTCCGGCATCGACGATTCCAGCACGCGCCAGCACAGCGCCTCGAAACCGATCCCGACCTGACCGGCGGCCTTGGGCACCAGCGAGTGGCTGGTCATACCCGGCGCGGTGTTCACCTCCAGCAGGTAGAACGCGCCGCTGGTTCGGTCGCGCATTACATCCACGCGGCCCCAGCCCCGGCAACCGGCGCCTTCGAACGCCGTCAGTGAAATGCGGCGTATTTCCGCCTCCGCCTCGCCTTCCAGGCCAGGACACAGGTACTGGGTGTCCTCGGCAATGTACTTGGCGTTGTAGTCGTACCACTCGCCCTTGGGCACGATACGGATCGACGGCAGCGCGCGGTGCCCGTGACCATCGGCGAGGATGCCGACGGTGAGCTCGTCGCCGACGATCATCTGCTCCATCAGCAGCTCGCCGTCGTAGCCGGCGGCGAACGCCTCGGCCGCGGCGAGGTCGTCCTCGTGCAGGATGCGGAATGCGCCGACGCTGGAGCCCTCGCAGGAGGGCTTGACGAATGCCGGCAGGCCCAGCTCGCGCACCGCAGCGCGCATGTCGTCGCCGGCCGCCAGGCGCACGAAGCGCGGCGTCGGCAGGCCGAGGCTGAGCCAGACTTGCTTGGTGCGGATCTTGTCCATGGACAGCGCCGAACCGAGCACGCGGGAGCCGGTGTACGGCACACCCAGCGCCTCCAGCAGGCCCTGCAGCACGCCATCCTCGCCACCGCCCTTGTTGCCGTGGAGGATGTTGAACACCCGGTCCACGCGGCCGTCACGGATCAGATCGACCAGCGCCGGGATGCCGTCGACCGCGAATGCATCCACGCCGCGCGACTGCAGTGCCTCCAGCACGTTGCGGCCGGAATCCAGCGACACCTCGCGC
>DATJBR010000176.1:0-6364 GCA_035515255.1 Lysobacter sp.
CACGGTCGTGACCGGCGCGCCGAAATGCGCGTGTGCCGCCGCGACCATCGCCGCCACCTGTACGGCATCGGTGACATCGGCCTGCAGCGCCAGCGCACGCCCGGTGCCGATCTGGCGGCACAGCGTCTCGGCCGCCTCGCGGCTGGCGCGGTAATTGACCACCACCTTCGCGCCTTCAGCGGCGAAGGCGCACGCAATCGCACTGCCAAGTCCCCGGCCCGCGCCGGTGACCAGGACGATCTGTTCGGACAGTTTCAAGTTCACGACTCCATGATGTCGTCGCCACCGACCCGCCGGCAGCGAAACCATCATGATCCCCTACCCGGCACGGACGTGCCGAGACCCGGCGTGCCGCGGACCGTGCCCGCCTGCCCCCACCGCCTACTCCAGCGCCTGCTCCAGGTCCGCCCACAGGTCATCGACATGCTCGATGCCGGCCGAGAGCCGCAGCAGGCCGGCGGTGATGCCGCAGGCTTGCCGCGTGACCTCGTCCAGCACGCGATGGGTCAGGCCCGCCGGATGCTGGATGAGGCTGTCCACCGAGCCCAGGCTGACGGCGGGGGTGATCAGACGCACACGACCCATCACCGCCGCAGCGGCGGCGTGCCCGCCGTGCAGCTCGAACGCCAGCAACGCTCCGGGGCCACGCATCTGGCTGACAAGCAAGCCAGCGTCGGCCACCGCGCCCATGCCCGGGTAGAACACCCGTACGACCTTCGGATGCGCGGCCAGCCGCTGCGCCAGGATGCCGGCGTTGTGTTGGGCACGCTCCACCCGCAAGGTCAGCGTCGGCAGGCCGCGATGCAGCAGGTAGGCGGCCAGCGGATGCAGCAGCGCACCGGTCACCGCGCGTACCTGGCGCAACACCCTCGCGTTCTCCTCGCTGCAACACACCACGCCGGCGATCACGTCGCCGTGGCCACCGAGGAACTTGGTCGCACTGTGCAACACGTAGGTCGCACCCAGTTCCATCGGACGTTGCAGCACCGGGGTGGCGAAGGTCGAGTCCACCACCACCGGCACGTCGCCGGCGGCCGCGACGGCCGCACGGATATCCACCAGGCCCAGGGTTGGATTGGCGGGCGTCTCGATCACCACCAACACGGTGTCGGTACGCTTGCGGGTTGCGATTTCGCCGGCCTCCACGAACTCGGCCTCCAGCCCGGTCATGCCGCTGACCAGCAGATGGTCGGACGTGCCATACAGCGGCCGCACCACCAGCACGTGCCCGCCCCGCATCCGCGCGCTCATCAGCAACGCCGTCAGCGCCGCCATGCCCGACCCGTAGGCCACGCAGGCTTCGCTGCCTTCCAGTTGCGCCAACGCCTGCTCGACCCGCGCGACCGTGGGGTTGTGCAGGCGCGCATAGATCGGATTCGGGGCGCTCGCATCGCCACCGACCAGCGCATCGAAGCTGGCCGTTCCGACACCCAGATCGGGGACCGGATACGTCGTGGACAGGTCGATCGGCGGGGCGTGCACGCCGAGCGTGCCGAAGTCCTCACGACCGGCGTGGACGGTCAGGGTATCGAGATGGGACATGCCGCACTCCATTCGGAATCGACCCCCATCCTAGAAGCTCGTGCGGCAGGTAAACTCACTGCCGAACGATATTTCCTGAAAGGCCGTATCCGTGACCCTCGATCGAATCGACTTCGACCTTCTGCGCCTGTTGCGGAAGAATGCCCGGCTGCCGAACAAGGATCTTGCCGAGCGGGCCGGCATTGCGCCGTCGACCGCACTGGAACGGATCCGCCGGCTGCGCGAAGCGGGAGTGCTGCAGGGCTTCCATGCCGAGATCGCACCGGAGGCGATCGGCATCGGCCTGCAGGCGTTGATCTCGGTACGTTTGGCGCAACACTCGCGCGCCCTGCTCGACAGTTTCCACGCCCACCTGCGTGAATTGCCGGAGGTGCTGGCGTTCTATCACGTCGCCGGTGCGGACGATTTCCTCGTCCACGTCGGCGTGGGCGACAGCGCCCATCTGCGTGATTTCGCCCTGGCGGCATTCACCGAACGCCCCGAGGTGTCCCGCATCGAAACGCGGTTGATCTTCGAGTTCCAGCGCAATGCCGAGTTGCCCCGGCACCGCACGTCGTCTCAAGCCACGCCGCCTCAGAACCGGTAGATCGCCGCCAGTCCCGTTGTCGTCGGCATACGCGGGCCGGGAACCACCACGACCTGGCCGCCATGGGCGAGCACGACCTCGGCGATGTCGTCCAGCAGGTCGCCGTCGCGTTCATCGGCAAATTCCACCGCACCGTTGCTGCTATCCATCCGGCCGAACACCTGCCGGTCGGCCTCCACCAGCAAGGTGGACACGCGGCCGGACGCGGCGCTGCGTGCCACCTGGGAAACGTCGTCATTGGCCAGCCAGCGCGCCCGGGCGGCGTGGTACATGTCGACCAGCCCGGCCAGACGCTCCTGATAACGCGGCTCCATGACGCGCCAGGCACGCTCGCGGAGCGCTTCCAGGCTCATCGCATCGGCATGGGTGTCGATCCCCTGCGGCAGCAGAAAGGCGTTGTGGCTGAGCTTGCGGAACATGCTCTGGTGCTCCGGCAACGCCGCCAACATCAGCGGCAGGCGCGACGGACGGGAGAACTGCTCGGCCACCGCACGATCCACCGCGCGGAAGAACTGCTCGGTATCCGCATCAACCAGGCTGCCCTTCTCGACCTGGCCATCGCGCACGCCGGCCGCCGACGCGGACGCTCCGCGCGACCACGCCGCCGGGCGCCCGCGCAACGGATCCTCCCCCAGCACGGCCTCCAAGGTGGCGGGAAAATCCTCGCCAGCCTCGAACGGGTCCAGTGCGTCGCGGTTGCCCACGAACAGCTTGGCGGTATGCCGGTTGATTGCCAGCACCTGGTAGCGGTCGGCCGACTGCACGATCCGCAGCAGTGGCTTGATGTGGAAACTGTCGGCGACGATGGCCAACTCGGTTACCGGTCGCTGCAGGCGGTACACCCGGAACAGCGTCGGCGACAGCAGTACGGCCAGGCCATCCAGCGTGTGGTTCCAGAAATTGCGTTCCTCGCCGAGCTTGCGCAGATTCGCCAACAGCGGCATCGGATCGTGGCCGGAATACCGCTCTTGCCACAGCGCCTCGGCGGCTTTCACCAGATTGCCGAAACGGATCCGGTCCTGGCCCTTGTCGGGATGACTGCGGTGGGTCGGCTGGTACAGCGACAGGCAGGGGCCGACCGGATTGTGAAAGACATGACCGGCAAAATCATCGACTAGTGAATGCATCAGGCACCTCGTGTGCTCAAGGGAGCTCGGGTATCGGACACCCGGCTCCGGGCGGAACGAAAATTTTCCAACCTGTTGAAAATAAATGGAATTCCAGTCTACCCGAGACCAGAGGCAGGGTTTTCCGGCGCGCATATCGACACCGGCAAGTTCATCACCCGCCGGTCTTTCGGGTGCGGGTTGCACACACGAACACAGGCTCGCAGCCCTGCGCCGATGCGGAGTCACACAGATTTGACGAGAGCCGGCGTTGAGTGGGCAATACCGTGGATGCAATGGTTGCGTGCGCGGCCCGTCTCTGGAGATTGTCATGAAGACCACATTCACCGCGCTTGCGGCGTCATTCGCGCTGCTGGCTGCCGCCTGCACTGCGCAAACCCCCACCGAGCCCACCGCCCAGACTCCGGCGACGCCGGCCACCCAACCTGCCGGGCAGACCCCGGCCGAGCCCGCCGCAACGCCGGAAGCACCTGCGGCTCCGAAACTGCAGGCCGACCTGCGCGCCTTGTGGCACGGCCATATCGACAAGACCCGCGCCTACGCGATGGCTGTCAAGGCCGGCAACCAGAGCGAAGCCGATGCGGCTGCGAACGATGTCGTCACCAATGCCAAGGCGATCTCGGCCGCGGTGGCCAGTTTCTACGGCGACGCCGGTGGCGCCGAAATGCTGCGGTTGCTGAGCGGCCACTGGGCCGGCGTCAAGGCCATGACCGATGCCGCGCACAAGAGCGATGCCGCCGGCGTGCAGAAGGGCATGGACGATGCGATCGCCAATGCCGGTGAGATCGCCAAGTTCCTCGCCAGCGCGAACCCGAACCTGCCCGAGGACACCGTCAACGGCCTGATGGTCGCCCACGTCGAACATCACCGTGCGCAGATCACCGAGATCATGGCCGGCGACACGGCCGCCGAAGCCGAGACTTGGGCGGCGATGCAGGCGCACATGGACGTGATTTCCGACGCACTTGCCGCTGCCATCGCCAAGCAGTTCCCGGACAAAGCCGCCTGAACGAGGCGCAACTATTCGCGCTTCAGCAACGACTTGAGGTTCGCAAACGGGTTGCCGGTGGCGGCGGCTGGCTTGTCCTCCGCATCCAGCGCACTGCCACCGGTGTAGTCCACGTAACGCGAATGCTCGTTGTCGTGACAATACAGGCACAGCAACTCCCAGTTGCTGCCGTCAGGCGGGTTGAAGTCGTGGTCGTGGTTGCGGTGGTGCACCGTCAACTCCGACAGGTTGGCGCGGGTGAATTCCCGCGCACATCGCCCGCAGATCCACGGGTACATTTTCAGCGCGCGCTCGCGGTATCCCTTCTCGCGTTGGGCGGCATCGCGCCGGGCCTGCGCGACGATGCGATCGAGCACTTCGCTGGAGGGAGTGGTTTTCTTGTTCGACATCGGGATCCGCACGGGGTGCCATCGGTGCGCAGACTCTAGCGCAAAGACTGCCGTATCGTGCCCGCCATGACCACGTTGAAATATCTGGCCGGCTACAACGAAAACGTGCTTGCGCAGGTGCGCGAACTGATTGCCCGCGACCGACTGGGCGACTGGCTGCGCAACCGGTACGACCAGCAACACAGCGTGCGCAACGACAAGGCGCTGTACGAATACACCGTCGCAATGAAGGATCGCTACCTGCGCAAGACCGAACCCCTGAACAAAGTGGTGTTCGACAACAAGCTGCAGGTGGTGCGCCATGCGCTGGGCACGCACACCACGGTGTCGCGCGTGCAGGGCAGCAGGCTCAAGGCCAGCCGCGAAATCCGCATCGCCACGGTGTTCCGCGACGCGCCTGCGGAGTTCCTCAGGATGATCGTGGCGCACGAGCTCGCGCACCTGAAAGAGCACGACCACAACAAGCCCTTCTACCAGCTGTGCGCCCACATGGTTCCCGACTACCACCAGCTGGAATTCGACCTGCGCCTGTACCTGACGCACCTGGATTGCGCGCGGATGTCCGCGCCTGCGCCTGATCTGGATTGATTGATCGGGATCGAGAGGTCAGTCGTCCAGTTCCGGGTAGTGGCGGAAGATCCCGCTTTCGTTGAACGGCAGCCGTCGCGTGGATTCCAGGTAGGCGGCGATGTTCGGAAGCCTTGTCACCGCCGCGGCCAGTTCGACCACGTTCGGCACGTCTTTCTCGATCCGCCTCATCGCCTTCGGAAACGCGTAACGCAACCCCGACATCAACTGGAACTCCGATAAATCCACGTAGGACAGGCGCGCGCCCACCAGGTGCCGGGGCCCCTTGGGATTGCGCGCCAGCACGCGTTCGAAATAGCCCAGGTACCTGGGGATGCGCTCCTCGCGGAACGCCTTCGCACGCCGGCGCGCCTCGGGCTTCTGCTGCTCGTAATACTCCCCCGGCCCCAGCGGGTGGTGCGAGTCATGCGCTTCGGCCACCACGTCGGTGATGGTGAGCTGCAGTTGATGCGTCCAGAGTGCGTCCGCCTCGTTCGCCGCCACCAGCTTCAGACGCGGCCCGAGGAACCGCAGGATATTGGCGACCTGCGCCACCACCACCATTCCGGCCCTGAGGAAGGGCGGCGCGAACGGCGGACGCGCGGCGCTGTCGTCATCGAGAAAACGCTCCACCGCCTCCACGCCGCCGGCAGCCTCGTCATTGCCGACGTCCACATAGTCCGCGCCCGCCTGCTCCAGTGCGAGGCGGACAAACTCGCCACGCCCCGGAATTCCGGGCCAGTAATAGAGTTCGTAACGCATCGCGCTCTCCATCCCTCCGCAGGTTCCGAACCATGCGCGCGAGGGAGTGTTCCGGCAATGAAAGCCGTTTGGGCGGTGGGGACAAGTTGGTAAAATCTCGCCTAGAACCGGATCTTCCCGGTCAGCATCTCCCACCACATGCGCCAATCGCCACGCAGGCTCAGCAACGGATATTGGAAAGTGGCCGGGCGGTTGCGCTCGAAAAAGAAATGACCGACCCAGGCGAAGGCATAAGCCTGCACCAGCGCCACTGCGCCCACCGCCGCGAATCCGGTGAACGCCGTCCACAGTACCGTTCCGGACACGCCCAGGCGCTCCAGTATCAGCAGCAGCGCCGAGAAATAGATCAGGAACCCCAATACCCGTCGGCTTCCGATCGTCA
>DATJBR010000177.1:0-2885 GCA_035515255.1 Lysobacter sp.
TTACCGGCGATTCGCGTGGGTGAAACCAACGGAACCGGGGGAAAATTGCTCGCTTCAGCGACGCAGCAGCTGCAGCACTTCCTCCAGCTCCATGCGCACCTGGCGGATGATCTGCGAACTCAGCGCCGACTCGTCCTTGGCATCGTCTCCTTCCAGCCGCAAGCGCGCACCGCCGATGGTGTAGCCCTGCTCGTACAGCAGGCCGCGGATCTGACGGATCATCAGCACCTCATGGCGCTGGTAATAGCGTCGGTTGCCGCGGCGCTTGACCGGCTTCAGTGACGGGAATTCGGTCTCCCAGTAACGCAGCACGTGCGGCTTGACGTCGCACAGCTCGCTGACCTCGCCAATGGTGAAGTAGCGTTTGGCCGGGATCGGCGGAAGCTCGCGGTTGCTGCCCGGATCAAGCATTCGCGCCCCCGACGTAAGCCTCGACACGCTCCTTCAGTTTCTGACCCGGACGGAAGGTCACGACGGTGCGTGCCGAGATCGGAATTTCCTCGCCGGTCTTCGGGTTGCGGCCCGGGCGCTGGTTCTTGCGTCGCAGGTCGAAATTGCCGAAACCCGACAACTTGACCTGGCGACCGCCCTGCAGCGCCTGGCGCAGCGAGTCGAAAAACGCATCGACGAACTCCTTGGCCTCGCGTTTGTTGAGGCCGACTTCGTCAAACAATCGTTCGGCCATTTCCGCCTTGGTCAATGCCATCGCCCGTTCCATCCACTGCTGATTACGCCAGAATTCGCCTCCAAAGCCGTGGCGCCGATACGACTTGCCGAACTGCCGTATCGAGTCGCTGCGTCCTTCAGCCGCGTATCACCGCAGTGTGATCCTGTTGCAATTTTGCGGTGACGGCGGCCACGACAGTATCCACGTCGGAGTCGGTCAGCGTGCGTGATTCTTCCTGCAAAATCAAGCCCATAGCGAGACTCTTGCATCCCGATTCAACGCCTTTGCCCTGGTAACGGTCGAACAGCACCAGGTCGCGCAAGGCAGGCCCGGCAGCGGCGCGGACGCTCGCGGCGACATCCATCCAGGCGACGGCTTCAGGCAATACGAAGGCGAGATCACGGCGCACCGACGGGTACTTCGACTGGGATGCCGCGTTCGGCAACGGCCGTACCAGCAGCGGTGCCAGATCCAGCTCGAACGCGACCACATCGGCATCGATCTCCAGCGCCTGCAGCAGGCGCGGATGCAATTGGCCGATCCAGCCCAGATGCACGACGTCACCCTCCACGCCGACACGCAGCACCTCGGCGCAGCGGCCCGGATGCGCCCATGCCGCCAAGCCTGAAGATGGCGAGGGGCGATATTCCAGGGTGGCTCCAGACAACGCGGCCAGGCTTTCCAGGTCTCCCTTGATGTCATGGAAGCCGACTTTGCGCTCGGCCACGCCCCATTGCTCCACCGCGGCATCGCCACACGCGACCGCCGCGACCCGCATGGTGTGCAGCGGCGCGGCGTCGGCTACCGCGGTGAACACGTTGCCCAGCTCGAACAATCGCACCCGCGACTGCTGCCGCGCGGCATTGCGCCCCAACGCGGCCACCAGCCCCGGCAGCAGCCGGGTGCGCATGACGCCGAGCTCGGCGCTCAGCGGGTTGGCCAGTTTCACCGCGCCATCGGTCGCGCTCCAGGCCTCAAGCAGGCCGGCGTCGACGAACGCGTAATTGATCGCCTCCAGATAATCGCGCGCCGCCAGTTGGCGGCGGACGCTGCCCTCATCCACCCGCGCCTCGCTGGGCGCCACCAGCCGCGATGCGCCGCTGGGCAGGGTGGTGGGAATCGTGTCGTAGCCGTGGATCCGGGCGACCTCCTCGATCAGGTCCTCCTCGATTGCGATATCGAACCGGCGGCTCGGTGCAGTCACCTGCCAGCCGTCGGCGTGGGCTTCGACCGCCAGCCCGAGCGCGCGCAGGATCCGCTCGACCCTCGCATCGGCGACATCCAGACCCAGCACACGGGCAAGCCGGGTGCGGCGCAGCACGATCGGCTGTGGCTGCGGCAGATGTTCGGGCAGTGCGGCCTCCACGACCGGGCCGGGTACGCCGCCACAGGTATCGAGGATCAGCCGGGTCGCGTACTCGATCGCGGCACGCGGCAGCTCGGGATCCACACCGCGTTCGAAGCGGTGCGCTGCGTCGGTATGCAGCCCGAGCTTGCGGCTGCGACCGATGATCGCGTCGGGCGCGAAATGGGCGGACTCCAGGAACACATTGCGACTGGTGGCGGTGACCCGGCTGTCGAAGCCGCCCATGACGCCGGCCAGCGCGACCGGCCGGTCGGCATCGGTGACGGCAAGGAACTGCTCGTCGAGTTTCACTTCGCGGCCGTCGAGCAATGTCAACGTCTCGCCCGTACGCGCGCGGCGGACGCCGATCGGCCCGGCCAGCAGATCGCGATCGAAGGCGTGCATCGGCTGGCCCAACTCCAGCATCACGTACTGGGTGACATCGACCAGCAGCGACACCGGCCGCACGCCGCTGCGACGGAGGCGTTCGGCCATCCACAGCGGTGTCGGCACGGTGGCGTCGATGCCTTCGATCACCCGTCCGCAGTAGCGCGGCGCATCGGCCCCGGCATTGAGTTCGATCGCGAGTTCGGCCTTGCTGACTGCTGGCACCGGGGCGATATCGAATGCGGCAACCTCACCACCGGACGCGGCGGCCACGTCGAACGCGATTCCTCGCACGCCGAAGCAGTCCGCGCGGTTCGGCGTCAGCTTGATCTCGATGCTCGCGTCCGGCAGGCCCAACAGCTCGGCCATCGGCAAACCCACGACGGCATCGGCAGGCAACTCCAGCAATCCGGACGCGTCGTTGTCGGTCGCCAGCTCCTTGGCCGAGCACAACATGCCGAACGACTCGACCCCGCGCAGCTTGGC
>DATJBR010000178.1:0-5642 GCA_035515255.1 Lysobacter sp.
AGGTCGGTCAACAGGCCGTTGCCCTGCAGCATCACACCGATGCGCTTGCGCAGCTCCAGCAGGGCGCGCGAGGACTGCGGCATCGGCTGGCCGAAGATCTCCACCGTGCCGGCGGCCGGTTCCAGCTCACCGGTCAGCGCCGCCAGCAGGGTCGACTTGCCGCTGCCCGACGGGCCGAGCACCGCGACCACCTGCCCGCGAGGCACATTCAGGTTGATGTCGTGCAGCACCGTGCGCCCGCCGCGGTCGAGGCGCAGGTTGGTCAGGCGGACGATGGGAGCGGAATCGATCATCGGAAAATTTTGGCGCGCCACGCGGACGCAAACATCGCGCAGCTTGGTGGGCAAAACCTGAACAAGGGGTGTCGTATTGTCGCAGGCCGGCGCCGACGTTGCAGCGGTGGCTGGTCTTGCTGGCTGTGAGCTGTTGCTGCCGCGCAACGTGGCGCATGTATGTCGGACGCGACGACTGGACGTGCCGACCCGCCTGGACAGGCTGTGAACAGGGGACACGCATATCAGGTCCCGCACTTCTGAAATAAGTGCAAGTTGTTGAATTTACGGGGAAAACCAATGGCGCGCCTGGAGGGATTCGAACCCCCGACCAATGGCTTCGGAAGCCACTACTCTATCCGGCTGAGCTACAGGCGCATGACGGGCCGCAGGATCGGCCGGGGTGCGGGGGAGCCGGTTCGGCTCGCTCGATCCCGGTCGTGCGGGGAGGGCATTCTAGCGACAAATCGAGCCGTGCGCCTGGTTGAACAAATAGGCGGAGCAAATCGGGTCGAACAAATCCGCATCGGATAAAGCCGGTCGGGTAAATCGGGTGATGGGCGCGGGCCACCCTCGAAGGCTGGCCGGAGTCGCGCGCTCGCCGAAACACCGGACGTGGGGCGGCATCCGTCATAATCGACCGATGAGTTATGAGCGTTTCGAACCCGTTCCCGTGCCTGTCTGGAAGACCCGCCTGCGGCTGTACTGGCAGTTGACCCGCAACGACCGGCCGATCGGCTGGCTGCTGCTGCTGTGGCCGACTTGGTGGGGGCTGTGGCTGGCCGCCGATGGCGTGCCGCCGTTGTGGACGCTGTTCGTGTTCACCGCCGGGGTCTGGTTGACCCGCTCGGCCGGCTGCGTGGTCAACGACTACGCCGACCGCTGGCTCGACCCGCATGTGGAGCGCACCCGCGAACGGCCGCTGGTCACCGGTGCGGTGCGCGGACGCGAGGCGCTGGTGCTGTTCGCGGTGTTGATGCTGGCCGCATTCGCGCTGGTGCTGACGATGAACCGGCTCACTGTCTGGATGAGCCTGATCGGTCTGTTGCTGGCAGCGACCTACCCCTACCTGAAGCGTTACACCTATCTGCCGCAGGTCTACCTGGGCATGGCGTTCGGCTGGGGCATCCCGATGGGCTTTGCCGCGGTGACCGGCGAGGTGCCGGTGCTGGCGTGGCTGCTGTACGTCGCGAACATCCTGTGGTCGACCGCCTACGACACCTGGTACGCGATGGTCGACCGCGACGACGACATCAAGGTGGGGGCCAAATCGACCGCGGTGCTGTTCGGCGATCTGGATCTGCTGATCCAGGGAGCCCTGTATGCGTTGTTCTTCGTCGCGCTGCTGCTGGTGGGCCAGCGCGCTGCGATGGGCAACTGGTACTGGGCGGGGCTGGTCGTCGCGGTCGTATTGGTGGCATGGGAGTTCTGGATCAGCCGCAAGCGCGAGCGCGGGCCGCTGTTCCGCGCGTTTCTGCACAACCACTGGGTCGGGCTGGCGGTGTTCGCGGGCATCGCGCTGGACTTTGCCCTGCGGGGTTGAGCACGAGCCGGCCGGGCGGTGCAGGAGGGTGGCTTACGGCACCCGCGCCGCTACCCAGGCATCGACCCTTGCCACGCCGGCCCGGTGCAGGGCGATCGCGGCGGCATGCAGGGTGGCGCCGGTGGTCATCACGTCGTCGACCAGCACCACGTACGCCGGCAGGTCCGCGCCGGGACGCACGGTGAACGCGCCGCGCAAGTTGCGCTTCCGGCCAGCCGCATCGAGCCGGGATTGCGGCGCGGTGGCGCGGGCTCGCAGCAACGCGTCACCAAGCAGCGGGATGTCGAGCGCGCGGGCCAGCGGGCGAGCCAGTTCCAGTGCCTGGTCGTAGCCGCGCCGACGCAGGCGGGCCCGGTGCAGCGGGATGGGCACCAGCGCGTCCGGCCGCGGCAGGGAGTCGAAAGCCTCGGCCATCACCTGGCTCAGCAGACGGCCGGCAGCGAGATCGTGATGGAACTTGAAGCGCGGCAGCAGCCGGTCCAGCGGCGCGCGGTAGGTGCAGGCGGCATGGGTCTGCGCCAGCGGTGGCGGCTGCTGCAGGCAGGCGCCGCAGAGAGCGGTTTCCCCCGGATTCGATGCCGGCAGCGGCAATGCGCAGCGCCGGCAGGCGGGGCCGTGCCAGGGCAGCGCGGCGCGGCAGGCGGCGCACAGGTCTCGCCCGTTCTCGCCCCGCGCGGCGCAGGCCAGGCAGCGGCCCGGCCATAGCAGCCGGATCGCGTCATGACGCAGCCAGGTGACGAGTCGCCCGGACCGGCTGTCAACTTTCTCCGGCGCGGCTTGATTGACAGGGGCGGTCATGCTTTCCAGACTGCCGGGCCTGTCTTGTCGTATCTGTCGGAAAGCCGCCATGCCTGCTGTCAGTGGAACCACCGTCCGTTGCGACTGGTCGCTCAACGAGATCGGGGCAGGGGTGCGGGTCGCGTCGGCGGCGGCATACGGCGGCGACCACGCCGACGCTGTCCGCGCGGCCTGACCCCGGTGCCCGCCGAAGCTCCCGTCCCCGGCCGTGCGCTGGCCGCCGTCGGCATCGCCCTGTGTGCGGCGCTGTTCTTCACCCTGACCTACGTGCTCAACCGCGTCGCCGCAGACCAGGACACACACTGGGCGTGGATCGCCTCGCTGCGCTATCTGTTTACCCTGCCGCTGATGCTGGTGCTGATGCCGTTCCAGGGCGGCGCGAGGCCGGTGCTGCGCGCGATCGCCGCGCACCCGTGGCCCTGGCTGCGCTGCTCGCTGATCGGCTTCGGGCTGTTCTACTGCCTGCTCAGTTTTGCCGCGTCCAGCGGGCCATCGTGGTTGGTGGCCGGCACGTTCCAGTTCACCGTGATCGCGGGGATGTTGTGCGCGCCGTTCCTGTACCGCGACGCGCGTCGGCGGATCCCGCGCGCGGGGCTGGTGGTGGCGGCGGCGATCTTCGCCGGCGTGCTGCTGATGCAGTTCGGCCACGCCAGCGGGGCGCTCGACCGCGCGGGATGGATCGCACTGGTGTGCCTGCTGGTCTCCGCGGTGGCCTTTCCGTTGGGCAACCGCATGTTGCTGCTGCATCTGGAGCAGACCGGGGAACCGCTGAACGCCACCCAGCGCGTGTTCGGCATGACGCTGGCCAGCCAGCCGCTGTGGCTGCTGGTCGCGTTCTACGCATGCGCCACCCAGGGCGCGCCGACGGCGTCGCAGGTCTGGCTGACGGCCGCCGTGGCGTTGTTTGTGGGGGTGATTGCGACGGTGCTGTTCTTCCAGGCCACTGGAATGGTGCGAAACCAGCCATTGGCGCTGGGTGCCGCCGAGGCGATGCAGGCTGCCGAGGTGGTGTTCGCGATGCTGCTCGGTGCGGTGCTGCTGGGCGAGGACTGGCCGCGCGGCATGGCGCTGGCCGGCGCGGCGCTGGTGGTGCTGGGCATTGTGGCGTTCGCCTGGGTGGTCGCGCGCCCGGCCGCCGGAAGCGACCGCGCGACCCGGGTGTTGCGGACCGACAAGGGCGCTTGAGCGACGCTAACTGCCGTGCGGACTATTGCGGCAGAGCGGCCCCAGCTTGGCTGCTTCCACCGCTGGTGCGGCGAAATCGATCGAGGCCAGCAGGCCGTCGTCGGCGATGTTGTACCAGGCCACGCCGTTGGCAAGCATCGCCACGGTGATGCCGCCGAAGCCGGACATGAAGGGCACCCAGGTCGGCTGCGCGCAGCCGAGCTCGGCCTGCAGGTCGCGCGCCCAGAAACCGTGCTGGTAGCGATAGCGCTCCAGCGTCGCCACCTGCAGCCCACGCCGCTCGGGATCGCGCTGCATCGCGGCTTCGAACATCGCGTGATCCAGCACCGTTTGGCCGTCGATGCGGCCCTGCTGCACGCCCAGGAAGCGCGCCAGCTTGGCGATGTCGTCGGACAGCAGGGTCAGGCCGAAGCCGAACAGTGGCTGGCGCGCGTCGTCGTAGCTGCGGCGCGTGGCGCGCGCAGTGGGACTGAGGCCGATCGGGCCGAACACGTCGGCCCAGACCACGTCGTTGAAGAGGTCGGCGTCTTCGCGGCCCGGCAGCCGGCGCAGTGCCTCCTGCAGCACGGTGCCCAGCAGGTAGGTGTCGGATGTGTGGTAGACCCAGCGTGTGCCGGGCGCGTCGCGCCGCGGATACGCCTCGCAGGCGAAGGCGAGGCGCTGCGCGTGGGTATCGGGTGCGAAGAAATCGCGCACGCGCGCGTCATCCTCGTCGGCCATGTAGGCGGGCGAGTCGTACTGCCCGGTGGCCATGTCGAGCAGGTGGCGGAAACTCACGCCGTCCCACTTCTCCGTCCTGCAGCCGCTGGCGCGGGCGAAGCCGCTGACCGGTAGGTCGGAGACGCCCGGATGCAGCCGCTCCATCCGCATCAACGCGATACCGGCGACCGCCGACTTCGCGACCGAGTACGACGGGATGTCCATCACGTCGCAGTAGGGATACGCGCCGTGGCGGGTGTCGCAGCCGGAGCGGTAGTGGATGCCGTCGACAACCACGCCGTGCACGGTGCGCCCGCGCGGCGCGCCGATGGCGAAGCGCGCGGGGTCGATGCCGGGACGGTCGGTGGCCAGCGCGGACATCGGCCGCACCGGCAGGCGCGCGGCGGCTTCGCGCGTGTGGGTGGCGATCACGTCGTCGCGCTCCGCGACGGGTCCCGGGACGTACGCGGCCGTCAGCAGCCCCCACATGTCCAGCTGCAGGTAGTGGCAGGTTTCGCTGCTGATCTGCATCGCTGCCCGCGAGACCGCGCCGTCGTCCTTGAACAGCAGCATCAGCACGCCGTTGTGGGTGCAGTTGGCGTTGCGCTGCACCAGCGCAAAGGGAATCGCGGCACGGGTCCAGCCGCCGTCGCCGGGCTCGTCCCACACGCGTCCGGCTTCGAATGCCCACTCCCACCACGGATGGCCGCCGGGGATCGGCCCGCGTTGCAGCGGAAGCAGGGTGTTGCCGTCCTGCACGAAGGCCACATCCAGGTCCTGCGGCAGCGTGCGTGCCGCCGCGGCACCGCCGGCGCCAAGGAAATCGTCGAGCGCGACGAGGGTACGCGTGGCCGGCTGGCCGGACAGGCGCAGCCGACCTTCGAAGCGATGCGCCGGTGGCAGTGCGTCGGCGGGCGGCGCGTACGCGGACAGGTCGACGGCGTGCCGGTACTTCCCCGACAGCAGCGTGTCGCGATCCAGCAGCTCGCGTGCGCCAGCGTCGGCCGCGACCAGCAGCACGAGCGCGGCCAGCCAGCCCGCGAACGCGCGCCGCCGCGCCATCAGATCCCGCCGAGGCACACGTACTTGAGCTCGGTGTAATCGGCGAGGCCGTACTTCGAGCCCTCGCGGCCGACGCCGGATTC
>DATJBR010000179.1:0-1548 GCA_035515255.1 Lysobacter sp.
TGAAGCGGTTGCGCCGCCATGGGGTGGCCGACATCAGCGTGCTCGATGACGCGCACGAAGCGCGGCGACTGGGCTACCGCTTCGATTCGCTGCAGGAGCGTTTCCAGGCGATGTTCGCGATCGCCCGGCAGGAATTGGCAATGCCCGAGATCGCGGTCGAGGACTGGCTTTCGCTGCCGGCGCACCAGCGACGCGGGTGGTTCGGCCACGCCGGCATGCGGGCGACCGCTGCGCTGTCGCTGCTGGAAGAGGCGGCCTTGCGTCGGCAGATATTGCTGGCGCAGCAGGAACTCAAGCGCCGCTATCTCTTGGCGGATTCTGCGCGTGTCGGGGCGGATGACTACTCCGAGGAGGCCGACGCCAGCTTGCGGCAGATCCTGCTGGACAGCGGCTTCCTCAGCCGTCCAGCCGAGCTGCTGGCCGCCCAACAGGGCTACGGTCTGCCGCAGCCCGCCGAGCTCGCATCATTGGCCACCGAAACCGCGCAACGGCGGCTGCGCCTGGAAAACCTCAACGACCAGTTGGCCGCCCAAATCCGTGGCCTGCTGGACCCGCCGATGCGGGCGAACCTGGACGGCATCCAGGCGAATATCGATTTTCTGGGTGGACGTTTTCGCGTCCTCCATCGCGAAGGCGGTGGACTGGAACTGCCGTAATCGGACGACGCGTCATGGCTCGCCCCGGTAAAAGCGCCCGGTAGGAGTGGCGGAGGCATGCCGTCGCCGCTCAGTCGCTACCTGTACATCCTTTCCACCGTGCGGGACGCCGCCGCCCGCGCCGCACTCTCGATGCGGGCGACGACCCCGGCAGACAAGGGTTCGAGAAGTCGTTGCCATGGTTCTGCGCGTTCGCGGCTGAAGCCGCTCCTACAAAAGACTGGCAACGGCGATCGGAGAATCGTCCGCCTGGAATTCCTTCGGCCGTAGGAGCGACGTGAGTCGCGACCTGTACATTCCTTCACCGCCCGGGGGACGTGACAAGCCGCGCCGTATTCGCGATGCAGTTCGCGAATCAGTCCGCGCGCCCGGCGAACTCGCCGCTGGTCGTGCTCACCAGCACGCGTTCGCCGGTGACGATGTATTCGGGAACCATGATCTCCAGCCCCGTCGACAGCCGGGCCGGCTTCGGGCGTTTGGTGGCGGTGCCGCCCTTGAGCTCGGGTGGGGTCTCGATGACTTCCATGGCGACGCTGGCTGGCAGCTGCAGCCCGACCGGCAGGTCATCGATGATCTGCACGTAGCAGCCGGACAGATCGTCGACGATGTAGCCGGCGTCATCGCCGATCACGTTGGCATCCAGCGTGTAGGGGGTGTAGTCCTCGTCGTCGAGGAACACGAACGCATCGCCGTCCTTGTACGAGTAGGTTGCCTGGCGTCGGCTCAGCTCGACTTCCCTGAGCTCGTCGTCCCCGCCCAGGCTGAGGTCGAACTTGTTGCCGCCGGGCACCGAGTACATGGTGAAGCGGAACTTGACGTTGCCGCCCCGGCCCTGTGCCGCGCTGCGCTCGATGTCGCGCACCTGGTAGACGGTGTTGTTGTACTCGACCAC
>DATJBR010000180.1:0-2765 GCA_035515255.1 Lysobacter sp.
GCGCAGCGGGGCAAAGGCGCGGATATGGCCCGGCGAATGGGTGCCGTTGACCAGTTGCTGACGCAGCGCATCATCGCGCCACAACGTGCGCCAGACCTGCGCCCAGCCCATGAAGAAACGCTGCTCGCCGGTGAATCCGTCGATCACGGGTGCTTCACTGCCATCCAGCGAGCGCCGGTAGGCTTCCAGCGAGATGGTCAGCCCACCGAGGTCACCGATGTTCTCGCCCATCGCTACCTTGCTGTTGATGTGCATGCCCGGCAGCTGCGGGAACTCGTAGGCCTCGTACTGGGCACCCAGCCTGGCGGCCTGCACCTCGAACTTGGCCGCGTCCTCGGCCGTCCACCAGTCGCGCAGCAGGCCGCTGCCATCGGACTTGCGACCCTGATCGTCGAAGCCGTGGATGATCTCGTGACCGATCACGCCGCCGATGCCGCCGTAGTTCACCGCCGGATCGGCGTCCGCATCGAAGAACGGCGGTTGCAGGATGGCGGCCGGGAACACGATCTCGTTCTTGACCGAGTTGTAGTACGCATTGACGGTCTGCGGGGTCATGCCCCACTCGCCCTTGTCGACCGGCTGGCCGATGCGCCCACGGCGGTAGTCCCACTCGAACGCCGTGGCGCGGGTGGCATTGCCAAGCACATCGCCGTTGACGACCTGCAGGCCGCTGTAATCGCGCCATTTGTCCGGATGACCGATCTTCAGGCCGAAGCCGGCGAGTTTGGCGTGGGCTTCGGCCTTGGTCGCCGGGCTCATCCACTCCAGCTGGTCCAGGCGCGCGCCCATCGCTGTCTTCACGTTGGCCACCAGCGCGTCCATCTTGGCCTTGGCGTCGGCGGGGAAATACAGCTGGACATAGTCACGCCCGATCGCCTCGCCCATCGCGGATGAGGCAACACCGACCGCCCGCTTCCAGCGCGCACGCTGCTCGGGCTGGCCGGACAGGAACTTGCTGCGGAACTCGAATTCGGCATCGGCAAACGCACTGGACAGCATCGGCGCGGCATTGTCGATGGTATGGAACGCCTGCCAGGCCTGGAGGGTGCCCAGATCCGTGTCTGCGAAGATCTTCGCGATCTTCGGCAGCGCGCTGTCCTGGCGAATCACGCCGTTCGTGGCGTAGTCCACGCCGGCGGCGGCCAGCCAGGTCTGCCAGGGGAAGCCCGGCGCGACCGTGTCCAGCTCAGCCAGAACAACGGGGTTGTAGGTCTTGTCGCGGTCGCGGCTTTCAGCACGCGTCCAATGCGCCTGCGCGATGCCCGTTTCCATCGCCATGATGGCTTTGGCGTGTCCCTTGGGATCGTCCCAGCCCCCCAGTTCGAGCAACTGCGCGATGTATTCGACATAGCGCTCGCGCTGCGGGGCGAACTTCTCGTCCAGGTACATCTGGCGGTCGCCCAGACCCAGTCCGGACTGGCTCAGGTACAGGGTGTAGGTCTCGGGGTTGCGCTGATCATCGGAGACACCGGCGCCGAAAAAGCTGCGACCGAGACTGCCGTTGCTCTGGCCCATCAGGCGGGCGATGGCGTCCTTGTCGGTCGCCGCGCGGACCGCATCCAGGTACGGCTGCAACGGCTTGGCGCCCAACGCCTCGACGGCCTGCTCGTCCAGGAAACCGCGGTACAGGGCGGCGAGCTTGGCGGAGTCTCCGTCGGTGGTCGGGTCCCCCAGGGCGTAGCTTTCCAGCAACTGGTGCACGCGCTGCTCGGACAGGTCACGCAGGCCCAGGAACGAACCGTACATCGACTTGTCCGACGGGATTTCGGTATTCGCCGCCCAGGTGCCGCTGACGTAGCCGAAGAAATCCGCACCCGGGCGGACATCGCGGTTCATGCCGTCGGTGTCGATGCCCCAGGTACCGAAACGCTTGGCGCTGACGGCAGCGGTGCCGGTCGCGCCACCCGCCGTGGCCGGTGCGTCGTACAGCGCGCGCAGATCGCAGGCGTCATCCAGGCAGCGATCCCCGGCATTGGCCGCCAGCGGCGCACCCAGGGTCAATGCGAACGTGGTCGCGGCAAACAGCAGGGTCTTCTTCAAAGCGGATCTCCGTAAATGGATGTCGGGCGGTGCAATGACGAACCCCTCTTTCTAACCCACCGGCCTTGCTTGTCGCAGTGCCGAAGGCTGGGGGGCGCGGTCGCCATCACGGCGAATGGCCACACACCGGCGCGGTAAACGTTGTCAGGGGAACCTGCAGCCGCAGCGGTGTCCGGGAGTACGCATGAATACCTCGTCATTGAACTCATCCGGCAAAGCCCGCTGGCACTGGACCTTCGTCATGCTGTGCATGGCGGGCCTGTGGTCGTCCAGCGCGATCGCGCTGGACCCGTGCACGTCGATCCCGATGCCCCCGGGCCAGAACGCCGCCGAAGTGTCCGGCACGACGCCGGGGCACGGCCGCGACGACGACCCCGGGATCCAGTGCTATTCGCTTGCCGTGAGCCGCGGGCAGCCGGTGCATGTCCGGCTGATGGGCGGGGAGAACGTCGCCATCACGATTCCCGATGTCGGCGACGCGCGCGACGAGTTCGAGTTCGTGGCCAAGCAGGACCGCTACGAGCTGCACGTCTTCCAGTTGTTTCCTGGCGGAGGAGATGAAGCTTTCCGGATCCAGGTTGAAACAGTGCCGCCCCGCCCGGACGATGACAGCGCACCGGGAGAGCGAAAGCCGACCTCGATCCGTCATCCGGCGTCGAAGTCACCAGGAACCCGCACCCAGCCTTCCATCAGCACGCGCGCGCTGCGGCTCATGACCGCCTTGG
>DATJBR010000181.1:0-2078 GCA_035515255.1 Lysobacter sp.
CCACAGCCGCAGCGGGTCGGCGCCCATCTTGTCGATCACTTCCTGCGGTGCGATGACGTTGCCCAACGACTTGGACATCTTGCGGCCCTTGGCATCGACGGTGAAACCATGCGTAAGCACGCCGCGATACGGAGCCTTGCCGCGCAGGGCGGTAGCAGTCAACAGCGAAGACTGGAACCAGCCGCGATGCTGGTCGGAGCCTTCCAGGTACAGGTCGGCCGGCTTGCGCAGACCGTCCCGCGGACGCTTTGCCAGCACGCAGTCGTGGCTGACGCCCGAGTCGAACCAGACATCCAGGATGTCGGTGACCTTCTCGTAGTCGCCGGCCTCGTCGCCCAGCAGCGTGGCGGAATCCAGCGCGTACCAGGCATCGATGCCGTCGACCTCGACCAGCGCCGCCACCTCGTTCATCAGCGCGACCGAGCGCGGGTGCAGCTCGCCGGTGATGCGGTGGGTGAACAGCGCGATCGGCACGCCCCAGGTCCGCTGGCGGCTGATGCCCCAGTCCGGCCGGCCATCGACCATGCCGGCGATGCGTGCCTGGCCCCACTCCGGGAACCACTTCACGTCATCGATCGCGGCCAGCGCATCGCGGCGCAGGTGGGCCTGATCCATCGAGATGAACCATTGCGGCGTGGCCCGGAACGCAACCGGGGTCTTGTGCCGCCAGCAATGCGGGTAGCTGTGGTTGAGACGGGCCAGCGCGAGCAGCGTGCCGTTGCCCTGCAGCGCCTCGACGATCAGGTCGTTCGCCTTCCAGATGTGCACGCCTTCCAGCGTCACGCCTTCGACCGGCGGCGTTCCCGGCAGGTACACGCCGCGACCATCGACCGGCGTGAGCTGGCCGTCTTCGTAGCGGTCCAGCAGGCCGTAATGGCGTGCGACCGCGAAGTCCTCCTGGCCGTGGCCGGGCGCGGTGTGGACGGCGCCGGTGCCGTCCTCGTCGGAGACGTGTTCGCCCAGCAGCAACGGGATCTCGCGGTCGCTGTAGAACGGATGGCGGGTGAGCAGGTTCTCCAGCGCCGCACCCTTGGCGTGGCCGTGGATCACGACCTCCTCGATGCCGTAGCGCGCCAGCGAGCGGGCGGCCAGCACCTCGGCCAGCACCAGCCAGCGGCGACCGCCGTCCTTCGTCTCCGGGCCTTCGACCAGCACGTAGTCGAGATCCGCACCAAGGCTGATCGCGACGCTGGCGGGCAGCGTCCACGGGGTCGTGGTCCAGATCGGCACCGCGATCTCGACGCCGTCGTCGGCTGCAACACCGAACGCACTGGCAATCTCGCTTACCGAGATCACCGGATAGGCCACATCGACCGCCGGCGACACCTTGTCGGCGTATTCGATCTCCGCCTCGGCCAGCGCCGAGCCGCAATCGAAGCACCAGTGCACCGGCTTGGCGCCTCGCAGCAGATGGCCGCGGTCGATGATCTTCGCCAACGCGCGCAGCATGTCCGCCTCGTAGCGCGGATTCATCGTCAGGTACGGGTTGTCCCAGTCGCCAATCACGCCCAGGCGCTTGAAATCGGTGCGCTGCAGGTCGACCTGCTCGGCGGCGTATTCACGGCATTTCTGCCGGAATCCGGCGGCGTCCAGCTTGACGCCGACCTTGCCGTACTTTTTCTCGATCGCGATCTCGATCGGCAGGCCGTGACAATCCCAACCCGGCACATAGGGCGCGTCGAAGCCGGACAGCAGCTTCGATTTCACCGCCATGTCCTTCAGCACCTTGTTGACCGCGTGGCCGATGTGGATCACACCGTTGGCGTACGGCGGGCCGTCGTGCAGCACGAAGCTGCGCTCGCGGTCCTTCACCTTCTCGCGGATACGGGCGTACAGGCCGTCCTTCTCCCAGCGCGCGAGCGTGACCGGTTCGCGTTTGGGCAGGTCACCGCGCATCGGGAAATCCGTCGATGGCAGGTTCAGGGTGGACTTGTAGGGATTGGGGGCTTTGGAATCGCTCACGCAGTGACTCGCGGTTGGGGTTGCATCAGGAGTGCGCGTGCCTGGGCGGCATCGCGGTGCATCTGCGCGGTGAGGGCCGGCAGGTCGTCGAACGTTTCCTCGTCGCGCAACTTGGC
>DATJBR010000182.1:0-4831 GCA_035515255.1 Lysobacter sp.
TGTCGCCCAGATGACGGAATTTGCTGGCGCTGTAGCGCGCCTGCGGGAACGTTGCGCTGCTGAAAAAATCGCCACCCTGCAGGGTACTGTCGCGCTCGGGGTTGGCGGTGGTTGCGCTGGCCAACGGGATCGTTACCTCGAGCCTGGCCTGCTCCAGCTGTTGCGGGTCGAAACTCAGCGTCGTGGTGAAACGGCTGAAGTGGCCGGTGAAGACCTCGCCCTGGAACTGGGAAGCGAACGTCAATGTCGAGCCAGGGGCCTGCACGTAATCGGCGGCCAGCGCGGGCTGGCCGGCCAAGGCCAGCAGCAGTGCGCCGGCCAGCAGCGCGGGGCGAAAAGACGAAGTGTGTCGGTCAGCAATCATGGCGAGCCTCAATAGGCGAGGTGCGACGTCGCTGCGGCAGCATCCGCCGCAAGGTCGCATCGCCCTGGAAATAATGGTGGTAAAGCGCCGCGCCGGCGTGGACCACGACCAACAGCACCAGCGCCCAGAACAGCCACTCGTGGGCGCTGCGGGCGAGTTCGCGCACGCCGGCATTGGGTGCGATCAGCCTGGGCATCTCGAACAGTCCGTACCAGTGCATCGGGCGCAGCCCGCTGGCGGAGTCGAACAGCCAGCCCGACAGCGGTATCGCGATGATCAGTGCGTACAGCAGCCAGTGGGTGATCGAGGCGATCCGCAACTGCCAGGTCGGGGTGCCGGGCACGGGAGCCGGCACGCCGGCATAGGCGAGCCAGCCGAGCCGCAGCAACGCCAGCACGAGCACCGTGATGCCGGTCGATTTGTGCAGGTCGTAGACCCAGAAATACTTCGGCGTCTTGGGCAGGCTGTCCAGTGACAGGCCGATGACCGCCAGACACAGCAGCAGCACGACAATGAGCCAATGCAGCAGTTGGCTGACGGGCCCCCAGCGGTCGGGGGGGTTCTTCAAATTCATGGACGGGTTCCAGGTTCGGGATCGGGGCAGGGCTCGTGGGGAGTTGGCTCGACCACCTGTGGTTCGACGGCCGGCTCGATCGCAGGTTGCTCAACGGCAGGTTGCTCGACAGCGGGCGGCGGAAGTTCGCCCTCTGTCTGGATATCCCCCGGTTCCGGCAGCTCAGCGGCGGCCGAACGGCTGGCACGCACCGCCTCGGCCTCGATCCGCAGCGTGACCTGGTCGCCGATCATCGATGGCCAGGCGTCGATGCCGTAGTCGCTGCGGCTCAAGGTGGCGGTGGCGGAGAAACCGGCGGTGCGGCGGAACGGCGGCAGCGGGTGGCGCTTGATCGCGTTGACGGTGACTTCCATGCACAGCGGCCGGGTGACCCCGCGCAGGCTCAGTTCGCCGCAGACCTGGGCGTGTTCGGCATCCGGACCGGTGGCGCTGGTGGAAACGAACTGCGCCGCCGGATGGTGTTTGACATCCAGCAGGTTGCCCGCCAGCGCAGCGCGGTTCCAGGCGGCATCGCCCAGGTCCAGTCGATCCAGCGGGACGATCACCTGCAGCTGCGTACGGCTCCAGTCCTGCGGGTCGAACCGCAACACACCCTGGCTGCCGGACACCGTTCCCAGCGCCTGCGAGAAGCCGGCATGGGAGATCGCGAACAGCACCCGGGTATGTACCGGGTCCAGCTGCCACGTCGTGCGGTTGTCGACGCCGGCTTCGGGCGTGACTGCCTCCCCGGCGCTGACTACGGTCGGCAACAACACCAGTGCGGTGGCCAGTGCGATGGCGCAGCACCAGCCACGGCGAGGCGTCCCGGCGCGGGGCATCCGGCATCGGTACGACAGGGCAACGGGCGTTAGCGAACGGGAAACAGGCATGGGGCGATTCTAGACACGCTCGCTACTCTGCGCGCTTACCGACGCGAGTACGCGTCGTTCGATACGGGTCGATTCATGCGCCGGGCTTCGTCGCGCAGCCTGGCTTGCCTCCGCTACCCGCCGACTTGCCCGCACTGCCTTGATCGCCGACCCTGCGCTGGGGATCGAAAGAGCACCGCCATGCCGGACATTCGTCGCGGCCGGCGTGCAATGGTGGGAATCGCAACCTAGGGAAGGGCCGATGCGACAGACAACTGCAGTGGTAATACCGGTTTTGACAGGGTTTCTGGCAGTGTTCCTTGTCGCGCTTCTGGCCAGCCCCGCCGCGTCGGCCCGGGTGCCGGAAATCCCCAGCCTGCGTCACATCGACGTTGCCGCCGGGCTGCCATCCAGCAACATCAACAGCCTGAAGCTGGATGCCGACGGCTACCTGTGGCTGGCCACCACCGACGGCCTGGCCCGTTACGACGGCGTCGGCATGCAGGTCTGGCGGCATGTGCCGGGCGATCCGGCCTCGCTGCCGGTCAATTACCTCACCGTCGTCCATGTCGATCCGCAGAGCCGCATCTGGGTCGCCCCCGAGGGGCACGGACTCAGCGTGCTGGATCCCGACCGGAAGGGCTTCCGCCACTACCGTCAGGCAACCCACCCGCAGATCGGCAGCGACGACGTCTGGGCGATCGCCAGCCATCAGGGAGCGCTGTGGTTCGGCAGTTTCGGCGGCGGCCTGAACCGGCTGGACGCCGACGGCACGATCACCCGCTACCTGCCGGATCCGGCCGAGCCGCGCAGCCTGCCATCGGACGTGGTGCTGTCGTTGGCGGTGGATGCGGCCGACCGGCTGTGGGTCGGTACCACCAAGGGCGTCGCGCGCTGGACCGGGGTCGATTTCGAGCGGGTGGCGCTGCCGGAGGAAAATCCCGCGCCGATGATCTTCTCGATCAGTCCGGTGGGCGACGACATCTGGGTCGGCGCCGGCAACGGGGTGTTCCGCCGACTGGACGCGGGCGACTGGCACCGGCCGGCGTGGTCGGGGATGTTCGAGTACCCCAACGCCGTGTTCAGCGTGCTGGCCGGGCCGGACGACGAGTTGTGGCTGGCCAGCCATCGCCAGTTGTGGCGGGTGGCCTCGGGTGGCGTGCCGATTCCGGTGCCGATCCGGGCCAAGGGGCCGGTGCTGCCGATCTACGAAATGATCCGCCAGGCCAACGGTGCGATGTGGTTCCCGGTGCCGGGCGTCGGTCTGGGCTACCTGCAGCCGGACTGGCACCGGATCGCGCAGTTCAGCCGCGAGCGTGATGGCCTGGCTGCCGAGTTGTATCCCGGCGTCGCGCCGGCGCGCGAAGGCGGGGTGTGGCTGGCCGGCGAGCGCGCCGAGCTGGAGCGGCTGGATCGCGACGGCAGTGTGCTGCCGGTGGACGAGGCGGTGCAGGCGCAGCTGGAAGGCGCGCGCGCGATGTCGATCCTCGAGGATGAGGCCGGTCGTTTGTGGCTGGGCCAGACCCGTGGCGTGGTGAGGATCGATTCCGATGGCCAGGTGCGGCGCTGGGGTCGCGGCTCCACGGACGATGCCACTCTGGGCGGTCCGCTGGACCTGCTCAGGCTGGCGCCGGACGGCAGCCTGTGGATGTCGTTCGCGGGCGCGGGGGTGCAGCAACGCGACGCCGCCAGTGGCCGCGTGCTGGCCACGATTGCGACCGGGCCGGAGCAGGGGCTCGGCGTGGGCGACAACGAGGCGCTGGATTTCGACGCCGAGGGCCGGCTGTGGATCGCCGGCAGCGAGGGCCTGCGACGCTGGAACCCGGTTGCCGGCAAGCTGGAGCCGGTCGATGGCATCGCCGGCGGCGGGCGCGTGTTCGCGTTCCAGTTCGAGGGTCGCGATGGCTTGTGGCTGCAGCGCCTGTCCGGTCTGGAACACTATCGACGCGGAGAAGGTGGCTGGCGGCGCGTGGCGCAGGTCGGCGTCGGGCAGGGCATTCCCGCCGTCGAAGCCGCCGGCCTGCAGATCGACGGGCAGGGGCGGGTCTGGATGTCCAGCCTGCGCGGGCTGTTCCGCTGGGATCCGCAGGAAAACCACACGCGTCCTTTCGGGCTGTCCGACGGTCTGGGCAGCCAGGAGTTCGTCGACCGCACGCTGGTGATGACCCCGGACGGCGTGCTGGTCTCGGCCTTGGCCGATGGCGGTGTGGTGATGGTCGACACCCTGGCCGCCGATCCCGCGCCCATCCGCCCGGTGCTGCATTGGGACCGGGTGGAAGTGCGCCGGGACGGGCGTTGGGAGTTGCTGGATCGCAGCCAGCCGTTGGCGCTGATGCCGCATGACCGCGAGCTGCGCATACAGCTGCGCCTGCTGGCATACGACAAGCCGCAGGCAAACCGTTACTTCACCTGGCTGGACGGGTACGACCCGGACTGGGTCGATCACGGCGCGCAGGGCGAACGGGTGTTCGCGGGTCTGCCGGCCGGCGATTACACGCTGCGCGCGCGGGCGGTGGACGCAGCCGGCAATGCGGCGCCCGGGCAGACATTGCGTTTCCAGGTGCTGCCGCCGTGGTGGCACACCGGTTGGGCGCTGGCGGGGTTCCTTGCCGTGGGCGTGCTGTTGTTGTGGTGGGGGATCGACGTTTACCGCGCTCAGCTGCGACGTCGTCAGGACTGGCAACGCGCCGAACACGAGCGTGAGGTGGCGCGCGAGGCGTCGGTCGCCAAGACCCGGTTCCTGGCCACCCTCGGCCACGAAGTGCGTACGCCTATGACCGGCGTGCTCGGCATGAGCGAACTGCTGCTGGGCACCGCGCTGGATCCGCAGCAGCGCAGCTATACCCGATCGATCCACCGTGCCGGCGAGCATCTGCTGCGACTGGTCAACGATGCGCTGGACCTGGCCCGGATCGAGTCGGGAAAACTCGACCTGGCCGACGAGGCGTTCGACCTGCATGCCCTGATGGATGAGCTGGCGGAAATGGCGGCGCCGCTGGCGCGCGTGCGCGGCCTGGCTTTCCTCGCCGAGCGCGACGACAACAC
>DATJBR010000183.1:0-2090 GCA_035515255.1 Lysobacter sp.
CCGACCAGCACCTCTTGCAGCCGATCGTAGAACACGTGACCCGGCGAGCGCGGCATCTCGGACCACATCACCATCAGGTCGCCCTGACGATCCCCCTGCCGACCCATCGCCATAGCCAGACTCCGACCCGCTCTCTCGCTAGATCGAGTCAGACCGCGCCGACTTCGTCAACGGGCTGCTATGGGGGACTGGGCTGAGAGCCCAACAAATCCCGCTTTTCGGTCCTTAGGGCCCGTCCGCGAACGATCGAATCGAGTGATTGAGTGGGAGTGATCGAGCTTCGGGCTGAGGGATCGACTGAGGTTTCGTCGCGACTGAACGCGAGCCGCTCGCGCGGCGAGGAGATTGATCGCCGCCATGGCCGGGAAGCGATTCCCTGGCTCCCGATGCGGGCCTACCCCTGTCCGGATGATTGATCGCGACGGCATCCGGCAGCGCTACGAAGCGTTGCAGTCCTTTCTCGACGAGCGGGGGCGCCGCTTGTGGGCCTCCGCCGAAGCGAAGGCCGCCGGCTATGGCGGCATCGCGGCAGTGGCTCAGGTCACCGGCTTGGCGCCGAGCACCATCGGGCGCGGGCTCAAGGACCTGGCCGACCAGAGCCCGCTGCCGCCGGGCCGGCTGCGTCGGCCGGGCGCGGGCCGCAAGCCCTCGGTCGAGACCGATCCGCAGCTGAGGCCGGCTCTCGAGGCCTTGGTCGAGCCGACCGCGCGCGGCGATCCGGAAGCGCCGCTGCGCTGGACCCGCAAGAGCCTGCGCCGGCTCGCCGACGAGCTGCAAGCCCAAGGCCACCGGGTCAGCCGCACCCTGGTCGGCACGCTGCTGCACGATCTCGGCTTCAGCCTGCAGGCCAACGCCAAGACACGCGAGGGCGGCCGGCATCCGGACCGCGACGCGCAGTTTGCCTTCATCAACGCGCACGTCACGCGGGCGCTGGCGGCCGGCGAGCCGGTGATCTCGGTCGACACCAAGAAGAAGGAACTCGTCGGCGACTTCAAGAACGCCGGCCGGGCGTGGCGCCCAAAGGGCTCGCCCGAAGAGGTGCGGGTGCATGACTTCTTGATCAAGGAACTCGGGCGGGCGGTGCCGTATGGCGTCTACGATCTGGCGACCAACGCCGGCTGGGTCGGGGTCGGTCAGGACCACGACACGGCGGCCTTTGCGGTGCAGACCATCCGGCGCTGGTGGCAGGAGATCGGGCAGTCGCGCTATCGTGCGGCCCCGCGCCTGACCATCACGGCCGACGGGGGCGGCTCGAACGGGGTGCGGGTGCGGCTGTGGAAGCGGGAACTGCAGAAGCTGTGCGACGAGACCGGGCTGGCCATCACGGTGCATCACCTGCCCCCGGGGACGAGCAAGTGGAACGCGATCGAGCACCGGCTGTTCTCGTTCATCAGCCAGAACTGGCGAGCAACGCCTCTGGTGAGCTATCGGGTGATCGTCGACCTGATCGGGGCGACCACGACCAAGACCGGCCTGAGCGTGCGTTGCGAGCTCGACCCGCATCGCTATCCGAAGGGGGTGGTTGTGTCCGATGCCGAAATTGCCGCGCTCAACATCGAGCGCGACGAGTTCCATGGCGAGTGGAACTATACCATCTCGCCCCGCCAAGCCTTACCCTGACCGGCTCAAGATCATGCACTTATTTCCTGACAGGCCCTTAGCCTTAGCTTAGGACACACGCAGGAACGAGTGAATCTGGTTTGATTGGGGGATTCCTGGGCGGTGTCTTTGGGCGTCATCTCATCGGATGGTTGACGAAACACGCCTACGACAACGGTTCGAAGCAGTGCGCGGACAACTCGATGAACGCGGTCTGCGCCTGATGGCGGCCGCCGAAGCGCGCGCGGCCGGCTACGGCGGCATCGCCGCCGTGGCGCGTGCCACCGGGATTGCCCGCAGCACCATCGGGCGGGGGCTTGCCGACCTGGATCAGCCGGCCTTGCCGCCGGGCCAAGTCCGCCGTGCCGGCAGCGGACGAAAGCCCGTGCAGGAGAAGGATCCGACGCTCCTGGCGGATCTGCGCCGTCTGGTCGAGCCGGCAACGCATGGCGATCCGATGCGACCGCTGCTGTGGGTCTCCAAAGCCACGC
>DATJBR010000184.1:0-2431 GCA_035515255.1 Lysobacter sp.
TGCTGGGACACGCCGCTGGAGGGCGAGGTCTGGATGCTTGACGGCAGTCGCAGCGTGTTCGGCCCGGAGCCGTTCAACGACGCCCTGGCGCAGCGTCTGGCAGCATTCGACATCCATCCCAGCGGGCCGCTGTGGGGCTGCGGCGAGCTGCGCAGCGCCGGCGAGGCGACGGCACTGGAGCAGGCGGCGGTCGCCGACGAGGTGTCGGCGCAATTGCGCCAGGGGCTGGAGCGTGCGGGCCTGAAGCAGGAGCGCCGCGCGTTGCGCCTGCACCCGGAAAACCTCGCATGGCGCTGGCTCGATCCGGCGACGCTGGAACTCGAATTTTCGCTGCCGCCGGGTACCTACGCGACCGTCGTTCTGGCCGAGTTGGGCCCCATCCGAGACCCTTCTGCGCGCGCCTGATAGTCAGACGGCCGGCCGTTCGTCGGAAGTTGTCCGAAGCAGCTGACGGCGCCGCTGGGCGGGGGTATACAGGGGGTGACCCGGCATCAGCCGGGCGCGGATCGTCGTCGCGGTCCGCACGATCGTGAGGAGGCATCCGCCATGAAGCTGTCATTACTGGCCGCGTTGGTGTCGTTGTCGCTCATCGGGCTGGGCGCCTGCGCCAGCATGGACCGGCAGTCCGACACAGCCGCGATGCAACCGGGGTTGTCGGGATCGTCGGTGACTGGCCAGTCCGATATCAGCCAGCTCTATATTTCGAAGGTCGAACGCATCGCCCGGCGTCGCGGCATCGAAGTGGTGTGGGTCAACCCGCCGGTGTTCCCGGAAAAGCAGTCGATGGAAAAGCAGGTGCGCGAATAGCGGTCCGGCTCTTGGCCATTGACCCCGGATCAGGGTCGTCCCGGTGGCCTCAGCAGCACCAGCACCGCTCCCGCGCCGCCCTGCGCGGGTGGCGGTGAGTGGAAGGCGAGCACGCTTGCGCGCTGGCGCAGCATCCGGTCGACCAGGTTTTTCAGGATCGGCGCGCCGCTGCTGCCGATGTCATTCCGGCCGCGTCCGCCCTTGCCATGGATGATCCGCACGCAGCCCAGGCCATGACGAAGCGCATCGCCGAGGAAGGCGCGCAACAGGGCTTCGGCGGTGTGCGCATCCGCGCCGTGCAGGTCCAGTTCCTCCTGGGCGGAGATCTCGCCCCGGCGCAGGCGTTGCCATGCTGCGTTGGTGACATCCGGTCCGCGGTAGGCGAGGGGGTCTTCCGCCTCGAGCAATTGCGCCGGCAACGGATGGCGGAATTCCTCCCGTGCGTTGGCCTCGTCGCGCTCGGCCATGCGGGCGCGCGGCTTCGGTTTTGGTTTGGCCGGTGGCACGGCGCGTTCGGGCAGTTTGCGCACCGGCCCGATCGCACTGCGAAACAGCGCGGCATCGTCGTCGTGCGGTTCTTTCATCGATGCCTCCCGGATTCCATCGCCAGAGCCTAACCCGGCTAAGCGTCAGCGCAAGCGTGATGTGCCAGCGCCGCCGATGCCGGTTTTGTGGCTGAGCGCGACCTGGGCTTCGGCTATCATGGCCGTCTGTCGAAGGATCCGGGCGGCCTGCGTTGCCGCCATTCTTCCTTCATCGTCATCGGCCCGTTCGGTCGGCCTGTCCACCAACTTCAATGCGCCCACGCGGCGCTCGTCAAGGGAGTTCATGCGAGTCCTGGTCAGCAACGACGACGGCGTCGACGCCCCCGGTATCCGGATCCTCGCCGAGGGCCTGCGTGCCGCCGGCCATGAGGTGCTGGTGATCGCCCCCGACCGCGACCGCTCCGGGGCCAGCAACTCGCTGACCCTGGACATGCCGGTGCGCGTGATCCAGCAGGATGACGCCACCTGGCGGGTGTTCGGCACGCCGACCGACTGCGTGCACGTGGCGATCACCGGGATGCTCGACAAGGAACCGGACATGGTGGTGTCGGGCATCAACAATGCCGCCAATCTCGGCGACGACGTGATCTATTCGGGCACGGTGGCGGCGGCGATGGAGGGGCGCTTCCTCGGCCTGCCGGCGGTGGCGGTGTCGCTGGTCACGGCCGATCACGTCGCCCGGCATTACGAAACCGCGGCGCGCGCGGCGGTCGAGATCATCGCGCGGCTGGTCACCGATCCGCTTCCGGCCGACACCATCCTCAACGTCAACGTGCCCGACCTGCCGTGGGAGGAGATCGAAGGCTTCCAGGTCTGCCGGCTCGGCAATCGCCATCGCGCCGAAGCGTGCATTCCGCAGCAGGATCCGCGTGGACGCCAGTGGTGGTGGATCGGTGCGGCGGGCCCGGAGCAGGACGCCGGCCCGGGCACGGATTTCCATTCGGTGCGTACCGGCCATATTTCGATCACGCCGATCAAGGTCGACCTCACCCGTTACCAGGCCCTGGAACAGGTTGCGACCTGGGTGGACGGCCTGGGCGCCTCGCTGGCGCCGGCCATGCCGGGGAGGACGCAATGAG
>DATJBR010000185.1:0-4072 GCA_035515255.1 Lysobacter sp.
ACCCGGCCCGCAATCGGCTCGACAATCCGTTTGCGGACGGTGCACAGGAGAACCCGGCCCCATGGACCGCAAACTGCTCGATCTTCTGGTCTGCCCGACCACCCGCCAGCCGCTGGCGATGCTCGACAGCCGCGGGCTGCAGGCACTGAACGACGCGATCAGCCGTGGCGGGATCGTCCGCGACGACGGCAGCGCGCAAGCCGAACCGTTGCGCGAGGGCTTGCTGACCCGCGACTACAAACGCATCTACCGGATCGACGACGGCATCCCGGTGCTGCTGGCCGAGGAGGCGATCGCGACGGCGCAGATCGACGGATTCCCCGCGGCATGAGCACCGCCATCAGCCGCCACGACTTCCATCCGCCGTACGAAGCTGTGGCAGAGGATGTCGCCCGCGCACTGGCCGAGGACATCGGCAGCGGCGACGTCACCGCCGCCCTGCTTCCGGACCTCGCCGACAGCGCGTATCTGTTGTGCAAGCAGGATGCCGTGGTGTGCGGCCGGCCGTGGTTCGATGCCTGCCACCGCGCGCTCGATCCGCGGGTCCGCATCGACTGGCAGGTGGCCGAGGGCGACCGCGTCGCCGCCGGTACGGTGCTGGCACTCCTGCAGGGCCGCGCGCGCGCGCTGGTCAGCGCCGAGCGTGCGTCGCTGAACTTCATGCAGACGCTGTCAGCGACCGCCACCACCACCGCGCAGCATGTCGCTGCGGTCAGTGGCACCAGGGCCAAGATCCTCGATACCCGCAAGACCATTCCCGGCCTGCGCCAGGCGCAGAAGTACGCGGTGCGCGTCGGTGGCGGCGTCAATCACCGCATGGGGCTGTACGACGTGGTGATGTTGAAGGAGAACCACGTCCGCGCCGCGGGCTCGTTGACTGCCGCCATCCATGCCGCACGCAAGGCGCAGCCGTCATTGCCGCTGGTCGTCGAGGTCGAGACACTGGCCGAACTGCGCGAGGCGCTGGACATCGGTTGCGACCGCATCCTGATCGACAATTTCGACGCTGACACCCGCCGCGAAGCGGTCCGGATCAATGCCGCCCATGCGCGGCCTGCACCACTGGAGGTGTCCGGCGGCGTCGACCTGGCCGGACTGCGCGCGATCGCCGAGGACGGGGTGGATTGCATCTCCATCGGCGGGCTGACCAAGCACGTGCAGGCGATCGATCTCTCGCTGAAACTCGGCTCACCGCCGACGGCGGGGTGACGAATGCCCACCCTGTTGATCGTGATGATTGTCGCCAGTGCCGCCTTCGGATTCTGGAGTGCCGGCAGAGCTGCGGCGGAACGCGCCGAAGTGGTCGGTCGGAATGCCTGCGAGGCCGCCGGCGTGCAGTGGCTGGACCAGACCGTGCATGTGATCGCCATCCGGCTGTGCCGTGGTGACGACGGCTGGCTGGGTTGGGAGCGCACATTCCGTTTCGACTATTCCCGCGACGGCGAAGACCGCCATGTCGGTCGGCTGGTGCTGCACGGCGACCGTCTGGTCAATTTCATCGGGCCGGTGAGCAGGCCGGAAAACCAGCCGCCTACTTGACGACCTTGAGGTGTCCCCCACGGCGCGGACCGGGGGCGTCGGGGCCCTTGTCGGGCCCACCGTCATCATCCTGCGCGCCCGGATCGCTGGGCACGGCGCTCAGGGATGGCCTCGCAGGCGCATCCTGAGGCAATCCGGCAAGATCCGGCTCGTGCCCGCTGTCATCGCCGATATCCTCCGGCAGCGCCATCCCTTGTCCGGTTTCACGGGCATAGATCGCGATCACCGCGCCGACCGGCACCGACACCGACTGGCTGACGCCACCAAAGCGGGCACTGAAGCGGATCAGCTCGTTGCTCATCTCCAGTCCGGCCACCGCGCGATCGGCGACATTGAGCACGATGCGCCCTTCCTTCACCGCATGCAGGGGCACCTGCACGCCCGCGCGGGTGGCATCCACCAGCAGGTGCGGAGTCATGCCGTTGTCGGCGATCCACTCATACAGGGCCCGCAGCAGATAGGGGCGATGGCTGGTCATTGCTGCACTTTCTTCGGTCATGCGTGCAGTTTAGAGCAGCGCAACGAATCGCGGGGAGCCGGACAAGCCGCTCCCCGCATCCAATCGATCCAACGCCAGCGGCATATCCGAACCCGGACCTGATGCCGTTGACAGGCTCCGCACAGAGGAGAGCGTCAGCCCGGCAACTCGTTCAGGCGACGCTCCTGCTCGGTCAGGCTGCGGGCAAAGCCGGGATTGCGGAAGATCCGGCTGCCGTAATCCTCCAGCGCCTTGCCGTCCTTCGGCAACGCCACGCCCAGCGATGGCAGACGCCAGATGATCGGTGCCATCGCACAATCGGCCAGGCTCATTTCGGTGTTGAGGAAGAACTTGAACGCCTTGAACAGTGGCACCGAGGCAGTCAACAGCTCCCTCAAGCGTTTGCGTCCTGCATCGGCCTGGCTCTTGGTGCCCATCTGGATCGCCTGCACCTGCGGGACCCAATCGTGCTCCAGGCGCAATGTCGCCAGGCGCAGGCGCGCGCGCGACAAGGGATCGACCGGCATCAACGGCGGATGCGGATAACGCTCGTCAAGGTATTCGCTGACCACGCTGGCCGCGTACAGCACCAGGTCACGCTCCACCAGAGTGGGCACCGAGTGGTACGGGTTGAGGTCGATCAGATCCTCGGGGGGATTCTGCGGGTCGACCTCGATCAGATCGTAGGTGACACCCTTGGCCGCAAGTACCAGCCTCACCCGGTGGCACAGCACGCAATCGTTCGCGGAAAACAGGGTAAGGGCATTACGCATACGTGGGCTTGCCGCCATTGTCGACCTCTCCAACGCCCGGAATCCGCCGGACGCAAGACGCTATCCACCCAACGTGGAGAGTCGTCACGGCCTCAAGTAGCGCCACCCATCATCCATCGAAAAGCGGTATCCGTGCCCGCTTTCACGCTGAAGCCCGGGCCATTGAAGACTCCGGGCTTGCAGATGGATCATGGACAACTAGTGCACGTCGCGCCAGTACTCGTTCTTAAGCAGCAAGGCAAGGAACGTGAACACCGCCAGGAACAGGATCACCCAGACGCCGATGCTCTGGCGCTTGAGGACCGCCGGTTCACCGGCGTACTCGAGGAATGCTGTGATGTCGCGAACCGACTGATCGAATGCCTGCGGTGTCATGTCACCGGCCTGGGTGACCTTCAGCCCGGTGATCGTGCGCTCGCCGGTGGCCGCATCCGGCGCGCCATATTCGGCGTGCTGGAGACCCTGCATCTGCCACAACGGATTGGGCATCGAGACGTTCGGGAAAAGCTGGTTGTTCCAGCCCAGCGCAGACGTCTCGTCGAGATAGAACGACTTCAGATAGGTATACAGCCAGTCGCTGCCGCGCGAGCGTGAGACCAGACTGAGGTCCGGCGGCATCTTGCCGAACCAGGTTGTGGCACCCGCCTCGGGCATCGCGATCTCGATGTGATCGCCGAATTTCGCACCGGTGAACACCAGGTTCTCCATGACCTCGTCTTCGGTCAGCCCCAGGTCCGTGGCAAGACGCGAGTACCGCAGGTACTTCAACGAGTGGCAACCGGCGCAGTAGTTCAAGTACAGCTTGGCGCCGCGCTGCAACGACCCGCGGTCGTTCAGGTCGGTGCCGGACTGCTGCAGGCCACCGCCACTGGAGGCGAACGCCGCTGCCGACACCAGCAGGCCGGCAACGAAGAGGGCGAGTTTGGCGAACATATGCGATTTGACCGTGACAGACCGGCGGATGAGGAGGCTCGTGGACTTATTCATGCATCGTCACCCGGTCCGGCACCGGCTTGGTTTTGTCGATCTTGGTCCACAGCGGCATGGTGATGAAGAAGGCGAAGTAGAGGAAGGTCAGCACGCGACCGATCTGGGTTTCCATCGGGTCGGTACCCGGACCGGAGCCGATTTTGCCCAGCCAGATGAAGCACACCGCCAGCAGCGCCAGCATGGCCTTGGAGATCCAGCCCTTGTAGCGGATCGACTTGACCGGGCTGCGATCCAGCCACGGCACCGCGAACAGGATCGCGATCGCGCCGAACATCACCATCACACCGCCCAG
>DATJBR010000186.1:0-8441 GCA_035515255.1 Lysobacter sp.
CTCCGGGGTTGCATGCGGTTTGAGTGCATGGGGTTCGACCGGTATCCACCGGCAATCAACCATCAATCTACGACGGGTGGCAGCCGATCCGGACATCATGCATGTCCGTTGCGCAGACAGCAGAACGGGCCCGAAGGCCCGTCCTGTGTTGGCTGTGATGTGGTACAGCTGGCTCAGTAGGCCATTTCCTTCGACCAGTAGGCCTCGATCTGCTGCACCAGCGTGTCCGGCAGCGGCACGTAATCGAGTTTGCTGGCTGCTGCATCGCCGTTGGCGTAGACCCAGCGGAAGAATTCCTTGGCCGACTTGGCGCCGGCCGCATCCTTGGGCTGCTTGTACATCAGGATGAAGTTGGTCGCGGTGATCGGCCAGGCCTGCTCGCCGGGTGCGTTGGTCATCACCAGATAGAAGTCCTCGGACGAACCCCACTGGGCACTCGCGGCAGCCGCCGAGAAGGTCGCGTCGCTGGGGATGATGTAGTTGCCGGCGGCGTTCTTGAGGCGCGAGTAGGTCATCTGGTTCTGCAGCGCGTAGGACATCTCGACGTAGCCGATGCCGCCCTTGATCTGCTTGACGTAGGCGGCAACGCCCTCGTTGCCCTTGCCACCGATGCCGCCGGGCCATTTGACCGAGGTGCCTTCGCCGACGCTGTTCTTCCATGCCGGGCTGACCTTGGACAGATAGTTGACGAAGTTGAACGTGGTGCCCGAGCCGTCGGAGCGGTGGACGATGGTGATCTTCAGGTCCGGCAAGGCCAGGCCGGCGTTGCTGGCGACGATGCGCGGGTCGTTCCACCTGGAGATCTTGCCCAGGAAGATATCCGCCAGCACGTCGCCGTCGAGCTTCATCGCACCGGCGGCGATGCCGGGGACGTTCAGTACCGGCACCACGCCGCCGATCACCGAGGGGAACTGCGCCAGACCGTGTTTGGACAGTTCCTCGGGCGTCAGCGGCGCATCGGAGGAGCCGAAGTCGACCGTCGCGGCCTTGATCTGGGCGATGCCGCCGCCGGAACCGATCGACTGGTAGTTGACCTTGTTGCCGGTGGTCTTGGCGTAGTCGGCCGACCACTGGGTCATGACCGGGTAGATGAACGAGGCGCCGGCGCCGGTGACGTCGGCAGCCGCGGCGCTGGCGGAAAATGCGCTGGCCAGGGCGAGTGCGGTGAAGCGGAGCGAAAGGGACTTGAACACGGGGTTCTCCAGAAGAGGCGGAGGAGGGGGAGAGGCAGGACGAGGCAGAAAAAGCGGCGGGCTTACCAGAAGAACTGCACGCGCGCTTCGGTGATGTCGGGGTTGTCGTCGATGCCGGCGCGCTGGCTGTCGACCTTCACGTAGTTCAGGGCGAACTTGAAATTGGAGCGCCAGTAGTAGTTGACGCCTGCGGTGATCGCGTCCATCTGGCCGCCCTGCACGGCGCCATCGTCCAGATCGATCGTGTCGTAGCGCAGACCGAGCTGCCACATGCCGGCGGCCGGATCGCTGGGGCCCTTCGTGCCGGGCACGCCATCTTTGTACTGCCAGCCTTCGCCGGTGACGTTCCACAGCGCGCTGAGATAACCGCCGCTACCACTGAAGTCCTTCGAGCCAGTGCCGTAGCGATCGACGTCGACCGTCATGTATTCGCCCTGCAGCTTGACCGGCCCGCGGGTCCAGAAGCTCTCCAGGCCGATCGTCGCCATCCGGTCCGCGTCGGCGAAGGTGCCGGTGCTGACCAGGCTGGTCGGGGTCAGGTCGGCATTGGGCTTGGCCGACAGCTTGATCGTGTCGCCATCGACATCGCGGTTCACGTACGACAGGCCGAAGTGGAGGATGTTGCCGTCCTGGTTGATCGGCGCGAAGGTGCCGCGCAGGCCGTACCCGGAGCCGGCGGCCTTGTTGCGGGTCAGCTCGCTGCCGAAGTAGCTCGCGGTCAGGCTGTAGGGGCCGCTGCCGTAGGAATAAGCCGCACCCAGACGGCGGCCGGTGCCGAAGCTGTTGGTGATGGTGGCCTTGGAAATGAAGTCGTTGTTCTTGGTCGACGACAGCTCTTCCAGGCTGTTGGGCTGCTTGAACTGGCCCAGCTGGACGTAGTGCTGCTTGTCGCCGCCCAGCTTGTACTTGGCGTTGACGTCGAGCCACTTGTCGGCCTTGGCGTCATAACCGACCACCCAGTCGATGTTGCCCGGCCCCTTGCCCTTGAGTACGAGCTCGGCGCGGCGCAGTTCCTGGTCGGCATTGCTGCCGTCCAGCGCGTCGCCGTTGAGGTTGGCGATGTCGCTGCCGAAATGGTTGTAATCGGCCTGTACCAGACCTTCGAAAGTGATCTCCGATCCACCAATCACGTCGATGGCGATCTCGGCGTGGGCGAGCGGAGCGGCGCCTGCCAGCAGCAGGGCGATGGTGAGGCGGTTGACGGCGATCTGCATGGGTGTGGAATGTCACATCGGGGAAGTGCGCGCAGTGTGGGCACGCAACATTGCAGCGATATGACAGCGCTGCTGTGGGCGGCCGCGGTTCGCAGCTCTCGATCCCCTTCGTATATGCCGCGATCGGCGCTGCCCTGCTCCTGTAGGAGCGGCTTCAGCCGCGAACATGCAGAAACCTCATGTTCCGGCGTCTGCATGGCCGGACGGAAACGGTGTCGATGTGGTCTCCGTCCCATGCGGAGCGCTCAATCGCGGGAGAGGATGGTCAGGTCGCGGCTGAAGCCGCTCCTACGCAAGGCAAGGTCATGTCCACCGCGTTTTGTAGGAATGGCGGAGGCGTGCCTCCGCCGGTCAGTCGCGAGCCTGCAGAGCCACGACTCCCTCGGGCTCGCCGGGCGTCTTGTCCTTGTAGCGGCAGATGTCGCGGATCACGCAATGCGGACAATCCGGCGTACGCGCCTTGCAGACGTAGCGGCCGTGCAGGATCAGCCAATGGTGGGCGTCGTGCAGGTACTTGGCGGGGATCGCCCGCACCAGCAGATCCTCCACCTCGCGCACGTTCTTGCCCGGTGCCAGGCCGGTGCGGTTGGATACCCGGAAAATGTGGGTGTCCACCGCCATCGTCGGCTCGCCGAAGGCGGTGTTCAGCACCACGTTCGCGGTTTTGCGGCCCACGCCCGGCAGCGCTTCCAGTGCGGCGCGGTCGTGTGGCACCTCGCCGCCATGGTGCTCCAGCAGCAGGTGTGCCATCGCCACCACGTTGGCGGCCTTGGTGTTGTACAGGCCGATGGTGGCGATGTACGGCTTCAGCCCTTCGACCCCGAGCGCGGCGATCTGCGCCGGCGTGTTGGCGACCGGAAACAGCTTGCGGGTCGCCTTGTTGACGCCGACATCGGTGGCCTGCGCCGACAGCGTCACGGCCACCAGCAGTTCATACGGCGAGCTGAATTCCAGCTCGGTGGTCGGGTGCGGGTTGAGCTGGTGCAGGCGCGCGAACATCTCCTCGATCTCGGCCTTGCTCAAGCGCGAACGCGGGCTGCGCTTGCGGACGGGACGTGTACTCAAGATTTCGGTCCTGCGGGAGGTGGTGTCATGGCGGCTTTTGCCTTGGCCCTCGCCAGTGCCGCCGCGACGGCTGCGGGCAAGACCGGACGTGGTGTCCTGTCGGTCGGGTCGGGAGCGGACGGGTTAGTGGGTTGGCCCGCCATGGGGTCTTCCGGCCGGCTTGTCGTAACCCCTCGTCGCGTCGCGCGTTCGTCGCGTCGGCGTTGCAGGCGCGCATTGCGGGCCCGGTAGCGTTCGCGTGCGGCGAGCGCATGCTTGCGTTCGATCCGTGCCTGCACCAGTGCGACCTGGCACTCGACGCTGCAAGCAGGGCAGGGCATCGCTTTCAGCAGGCCGAGTGCGAGCGCGCGATCCACATCGCCGTTGGCCAGCGCGGCGCACAAGGGATGCACGCCCGCACCGTGTGGGTCGGTGCAACCGCAGCTGCAGGGATCGGCGGCCGCCAAGTCCTCAGCGGCCGTTGAATGCCGGCTTGCGGCGTTCCAGGAAGGCATCGGTGCCCTCGCGCATGTCGTCGGTGGAAAACATCAGCCCGAACTGGGCGGTCTCATACTCCAATCCTTCCTCGATACCGCATTCGCCGCCGACATTGACGCAGTCGATCACCCCGCGCAGCGCCAGCGGGGCCGAGGCGGCCAGTTGTGTGGCCAGCTTCATCGTCTCGGCCTGCAGTTCATCCGCGGCGACCACCCGGTTGACGATGCCCAGCTCGCGCGCCCGCGTCGTGTCGATCGGCGCACCGACCAGGCACAGCTCCAGCGTCGCTGCCCGGCCGGCCAGTCGCAGCAGCCGCTGGGTGCCGCCAAAACCGGGAATGAGGCCGAGGTTGACTTCAGGCTGGCCGACCTTGGCGGTGTCGGCGGCGATGCGCAGGTGGCAGCACATCGCCAGTTCCAGCCCGCCACCCAGGGCGAAACCGTTGACCATCGCGATCACCGGCTTGGGCATCTTCTCCACATACCGCATCAGGCGCTGCCCGCGCAGCGAGAAGTCGCGGCCCTGCACGGGCGTCAGGGTGTTCATCTCGCTGATGTCCGCGCCGGCGACGAACGCCTTGCTGCCGGCACCCGTCAGTACCACGCAGCGCACTCCGGCATCCGCTGTCGCCGCATCGAACGCTGCATGCAGTGCGTCCAGGGTCGCTGCATTGAGCGCATTCAACTTGTCGGGGCGGTTGACGGTGATGACGCGTACGGCGTCATGGTCGGCAATGGCGACAACGGCAGTGGTGGCGGGCAGGGGTGTTTCTGGCATGGAAGGGGTGTCCGTCTGGGCGTGGATATGGGCGTTGACCAGGGGCATCGGAAGGCGCGGAAGGAACTTGCAAACCGCCGCGCTGTCTCAGTCTGGTCGTCAGTGGCGGTTAAGCCCTGTCGCCGTTATCCTAGCGCGTCCATTCGGGGCTGTTGCCCGATACGGACATCCCAACGGGGCGGTGTCGCCGCTTCGCGCCATCACCGGAGGTTTTACCGAATGAAGTTGCGTTTGATTGCGGTCGCCGTTGCCGCCCTGACCCTGACCGCGGGCCAAGCCTTCGCCCAGGACACCTCATCCGAAAAAGGCAAGCTGAGCTACGCGCTGGGCTATGACCTCGGTCGCAATGCCAGCGAAAGCGGCGAGGCGCTCGACGTTGCCACCATCACCAAGGGCCTGCAGGACGGCTACGCGAAGAAGGATCCGTCGGTTCCCGTCGACCAGCTGCGCACTGCCGTGGAGAACATGCAGAAGCGCCAGCAGGCCAAGGCCAAGGCCGCCTGGGATTCCGCAGCGGCGGAGAACAAGACCCGGAGCGATGCCTTCATCGCCCAGAACAAAGCCAAGGCCGGCGTGCAGTCGCTGCCCAGCGGCGTGCAGTACCGCGTGATCGAAGTCGGCAAGGGTGCCAAGCCGACGGCTGCCAGCAGCGTCAGCCTTCAGGTTGCCGGACCGTTCCCGTGGGGCCAGCGTCCGCAGGGTGAAGCCGCGCAGGCGCGCGACATGCCCGAGATCAAGCTCAGCGAGGTCGAAATGCCCGCGATGCGCGAAGCGTTGCAGCAGATGCCGGCCGGTTCGAAGTGGGAAATCACCCTGCCTTCGGACAAGGCCTACGGTGCCGATCCGCGTACCGGCGTCCCGCCGAACATGGCCGTGCAGTTCGAGATCAAGCTGGTCAGCGTCAAGTAAGCGGATTTGCGAATTGCGGTATCCGTTGCGCCGGCTTGTCCGGCGCAACTTGTTTGTGGCCGGCCAGCCCGGCGCAACTTTTTTGTGGAGCAGCTACGTGCCGGCCGCTCCGATGGTCGAAAGCCGCGTTGGGTGCCCATACTTCAGGATCATCCCCACCTCTTTGCAGCCCGTGACCGTTCTGCCGGGAAGCTGCCGGGTAATCCCCTTGATGTGAGTTGCCGACATGAACACGCCCTTCCTCGCCATCCTCAGTCCCTGCACCGGGGTGTGCTGCCTGGATGAGCGTGGGCTGTGCGAAGGCTGCCATCGCACCGGCGACGAGATCGCCCGCTGGTCGCAGATGGGCGACGGCGAGCGCTTGCGCCTGATGGAGGACGTGCTGCCGCTGCGGGAAGAGGGGCAGGGATGAACGGTCCAGCCCTGATCGCACGCTTGCATGAGGCAGCCCGTCTGGGCCGTGCGCTGCATCCGTTGGACGCGCCGCCCGCGGGGCAGGGTTGGAACCGGAGAGAGCTTGCCGATCTGGTGTCGCCCTTGGCCAGGCAGGATGACGCGGCGGTGCTGGTTGGTCTGGTGCCAAGGCCGCAGGCGACCCAGGTCATCCTGACCCGTCGCACCGATACCCTGCGTCATCACGGGGGGCAGGTCGCTTTTCCCGGTGGGCGGGTGGATCCGCAGGACGAAAACGCGATTGCCGCCGCGATTCGCGAGACCGGCGAGGAGATCGGCGTGTCCGCCGACCAGATCACGCCACTGGGCTTGCTGGATCCGCTGCTGACCATCACCGGCTTCCGGGTGCTGCCCGTGGTGGCGGTGATCGATCCCGCACACGTGGTCCACCCCGATCCGGGTGAAGTGGCCGAGGTTTTCGAGGTGCCGCTCGACTACCTGCTGGACCCGGCCAATCTGCTCGAACTGCAGGTCGACTATCGCGGGCGCGTGCGCCCGATCCACGAGTACCGCTACCCTGCGCAACGGATCTGGGGCGCCACCGCGTCTATCCTGTTGAACCTGCGGCAACGGCTGGAGAGCGTGAAATGAGCAGGCAGTCAGGGCAACACGGGGCGCATGGCGGATCGCCGCCGGACACGGCAATGCGGGGCATGGACCGGGTGGATCCATCGCCAAGCGCCCTTGTGCCGACGTCGACGGAAAGGTGGCAGACGCTGATTTCGGCCGACGCGTTGTCGGCGGCACTGGGTCGGAAAGACCTGGTCGTGCTCGATGCGCGCTCGTCGCTGGCCGATCCGGCCGGCTGCGAAGCGGCGTACCGACACGCGCATGTTCCGGGCGCGCGCTTTGCGGATCTGGATCGTGACCTGTCTGACCATCGTCAATCCGGCGGTCGTCATCCGTGGCCCGATGCCGTGGACTTCACTGCGCGTCTGGGGGGCTGGGGCATCCGTCCGTCCGATCAGATCGTGGTTTACGACGCCGGTGAAGGCGCGCTGTCGGCGGCGCGTGCCTGGTTCCTGCTGCGTGCGCTCGGCCATCGCGACGTGGCCGTGCTCGACGGCGGCTGGTCGGCCTGGGTCGCGCAAGGATTGCCGGCCGAGTCCGGTCTTCCCGAGGTACAGCCGACCCGCTACGTCGCGCAGTTCGACCGCAGTCGTCTGCTGGATGCCCCACAGGTACAGGCGCATCTTGCCAAGGGCGGCATGCTGATCGACGCGCGCGCGCCGGAGCGCTTTCGTGGCGACGTGGAGCCGATCGACAAGGTCGCCGGCCATGTGCCGGGAGCGGTCAATCGTCCTTACAGCACGAACCTGCGCGATGGACGCTTCAAGCCGGCTGCGGAGTTGGCAGCCGAGTTCACCGGGGTGCTGGGCGACCGGGCGCCGCAGGACGTGGTGGTGATGTGCGGATCCGGCGTTACCGCCTGCCACCACCTGCTCGCGATGGAGCACGCCGGCCTTCCCGGCGCAAAGTTGTTCACCGGTTCGTGGAGCGGCTGGATCGAGGATCCCGAACGTCCGGTTGCCAAGGGTGAAAGCCGGTAGGATTTGCCGCCAACCTGATCGCCGCGACCCCGATTTTTGTCCAAACTGGACTCCTTCGGTCGTAGGAACGACGTCAGTCGCGAACGCTCGGAGCCACGCCTGCGTTGCGGTTTCACTGCCTGCGTATCCGCCGAAAATACCGGCCCGAATGCGCCGTGGCTTCCCTTGGCTTTGCTGCCTGCATCGGGCAGTCCCGACAACGGTGACCGCCCCCATGAGCCGGATGCGGTGTACGGGTCGCGGCTGAAGCCGCTCCTGCATCGTGCGGTTGTGGCGTGCGCGTTACGGCGCGTTACTTCTTCAACCTGGCAACCATTGCGTGCAAGGCCGCCTGCGTGCCGGGCTCCATCCATGCGTTGACGAAGCGTTCCAGGTCGATGTGCTCGGGTTGCAGTGCTTCGATCACCGCGGCTCGCGCGATCTGGCGGGTGTGGCGCATCGCTTCGGGCGGCAGTGCCAGCAGGGTCTGCAGCCATTCGCGGGCGCGCCGGCTTATCGCATCGGGATCGGTCACGGGATCGGCATCGATCAATTCGTCCACCAGCCCGATCTGCAGGGCGCGGGCGGCGTCGACCATTTCTCCGGCGACCACCAGCCGTTCCGCGCGGTGGGGGCCGACCGCGCGCCGCATCAGGCGCTGGATGCCTTCGGGGGCGACCAGACCGACCTGGGTTTCGTTGAGGCCGATGCGGAAATCGCCGGCCGCCATGATCCGGTAATCGCAGCACAACGCGTACACGCAGCCGCCGGCAGGCGCATGACCGGTGAGGGCCGCCACGACCGGCACCGGGCACGAGGCCAGT
>DATJBR010000187.1:0-2142 GCA_035515255.1 Lysobacter sp.
GGGTTGTCAGCGCGCCGCGCAGGATCGGATGACACAGGGCCATGGCCGCGGCATCTTCATCCAGCAATTCGGGACCCAGCCACCAGCAGCCGAACCGGGAGGTGCCCGCCAGCCGGCCGGCCAGGTCCGCGGAACCCAGCAGCAGGACCAGATCGGGCGCGGCTTCCTCCAGCAGGCGGTGCAGACGCGAAAAGTCCGACGCAACCTCGACGCCGTCCCGGCAGCCGGCCTCCTCCGATTGGAACTGCCAGCCACGTCCGGCTCGACGGGTTCGTTCGTAGCGAAAAAGTGCGCGCATGTCGGCTGGAGCGGCCTCCCGGGCGGGTGGCTGAATACCCTCGACCACCATGCCCAGCAGCTCCACATCACGACCGGCCCTGCCCAGAGACAGGAACTGATTCACCCAGGCGGGCACCCTGGCCGGCATCACCATGACGACACGCAGTGTCGATGCGTTCTCCGATGGCAGAGGATAGAGCGGGGTCCTGGCCTCCTCCTCCGCTTCGGATACCCAGGTTTGGCCATCAGGGCTCATGACTGCGATGCCAAGGGTTGCGGGGTTGCCGAAGCAGCCATGAAGTTCCCGACCAACCAGCTCACCACTGTGTCCAGTAGGCGGTCCCTGTGTGTCCTTGCAAAGAAGGTGTGGTCGCAATCGGGCCAGTAGTGCATCGTCACCCGTGGATCGCGAACCGCCGCGCCAAAGCTCCAGGCAAACTGGCGCGGATGCAGGAATACCCCTGCAAAACCGCCGGTATAGACCCAGAGCGAATGCACGTCCCGGGCCACCAGTTGCGCGAACTGGTGCCGCGCGTCCTCCCGCGACGGCCAGTCCCGGTAGTCGCTGGTGCTCAGGACCGGCTGATGGGAGCGCCTGCGCATCAACAGCCTGCGCACCACCGCGAACCATTCGCGCACCGGGCGACGCAATACACCGCTGACGAGGGCGAAGCGGAACCATGGCCCGGTATAGGCCAGCCCATCCAGAAGCATGACCCCGCTCACCCTTCGATCGGCCGCTGCAGCGTTCCATGCGACATCGGCCGCGCTGCACACGCCGCCGACGATAAAGCGGTCGGCACCGTGGCTGCCGGCCAGATGGTCGAGTGCGGCAAGCGTCGATTCATGCGCTCCCCAGCCCTTGATGCGCGGCGCTTCACCGACCCCCGGGACATCGAACCGGAACGTCCTTATGCCGTAGGGGGAAAGCCGATGGGCCAGTTCGACGTGCAGACGGAACGGTCCGGCACGCGGCACCACTCCCGCGCTGGGCAGTACCAGGACGGGGGCGTCGGTTGCCGACTCGACCCCGCTCAGAATCCCGACCAGCTGCTGTCCGGGACCAAACCGCACGATTTCGTCCATGGCTTTACCCCTCCCCGCTCAAGGCGGTGGCCAGATCGCTGACGACCCGCTGGAGGCCGGGACTCATGAACATGGTCGTATCCATGCTTGCAGCCCCCCCGATGAAGGCGGTGTCCGGCGGTATCTCGAATACCCGGTCGACGTTGACGGGCAGCGCGCGCGCGTCCGCGCGCAGTACGCCCCAGCACGGCCATCCAGCATGATCCGGAGGCGGCAAGGACGCCTCGGCGATATCGCGCCGCAACTTTCGCGAAACCGGAAAGCCCATCAGCTGCCGGTCGACATCCACCGCACAGGCACCACGTGCCAGTGGATAGCGACTGGCCGAACACCGCTCGGCGGCATCCTGCTGCTCCAGTTGCGCAAGCCAGGCCGGGCCGTCCAGCAGCGGCTCCCACATCACCAACAGGTCCACCTGCGCGCCCTCGCCCTCGCCCCCGCTCGCGCTCCCATTCAACCAGGACCAGACCGGCAAGGCCGCGCCACGCATGGCCAGTACCCCGACCCGCGCCACCCCGGTTCTTGCACGCAACGTCTCGGCGGCCTGCTCCAGATCCAAGCGCATCGAGGCGAAATCGAGCTGGTCGCCATCTCCCTCCGAATCCCCGCTACCGAAGAAATCGAAGCGCAGGCAGGGGAACCCCTTGGCGGCCAACGACGTGGCCAGTTCGGTCACCAGCCTGCGGGTCCGCTGCTGTTCGTGCAGCAAGGGCGCCACCACGAGCATGCCCAGTTGCGACGCCGCTGCCCGATGCAGCGCGCCATACAGGCGCCGCG
>DATJBR010000188.1:0-2026 GCA_035515255.1 Lysobacter sp.
CTCGTGCAGCTCGGCGTTGCTTTCGACGTCGAAGATGCTGACGTTCGAGTACTGGCCGACGACGCGCCAGATGTGGCGCCACTTGCCGCTTTGCTGGAGTTGCTGCGACAGCGCCTTCTCGTCGGCCTTGAGCGTGGCGACAGTGTCGGCGGGAAGGTCGCGCGGGATGCGCACATCCATGCGGACATGAAAAAGCATGGTCAGGCTCCTTGTGATCGGGTGGAGGAAGCAGTCGCGACCGCGCCGGGGACGCTGACCATCCGGCGCACCGCGTCGCGGCGGAAAAACTGCACCCGCTCCTCGTCCAGATCGATGCCCAGGCCCGGGCCGGTCGGAACGGTGAGCTGGAAGTCGCTGTAATCCAGCGGCTGGATGAGGATCTCCTCGGTCAGCAGCAACGGTCCGAACAGCTCGGTGCCCCACTGCAGGTTCGGGAAGGTGCTGAAGACATGCGCCGCGGAAGCGGTGCCGACCGCGCCTTCCAGCATCGTGCCGCCATACAGCTCGATGCCGGCGGCATCGGCAATCGCGCCAATCTGCTGCGCGGCGAACAGGCCGCCGGCCTGCTCGGTCTTGACCGCGAACACATCGGCCGCGCCGGCACGCGCCAGTTCGTAGGCGCTGTGCGGAGTGCCGACCGACTCGTCGGCCATCAGCGGAATCGGGAAGCGGCGGGCCAGCCGCGCCAGCGACGCGGCGGTCGCAGTCGGTTGTTCGACAAGATCGCAGCCGACATCGGCCAGCGCCGGCAATCCGCGCGCGGCGGCAGTCTCGCTCCAGGCCATGTTGACGTCGACCCGGACACTGGCCCGGTCGCCGACCGCACGCTTGATCGCGGCGACGTGGGCGACGTCGTCGGCCACTTCACGCATGCCGATCTTCAGCTTGAACACGTCATGGCGGCGAAGCGCCAGCATCTGCTCGGCCTCGGCGATGTCGAGCGCGGTATCGCCCGAAGCGAGCGTCCACGCCACCGGCAGCCGATCGCGCACGCGGCCACCGAACAGTTCCGACAGCGGTATGCCCAGCCGCCGGGTGTGGGCATCCAGCAACGCGGTCTCGACGGCGCACTTGGCGAAGTGGTTGCCCTTCACGTGCTTGCCGATCTTCGCCATCAGCAGACGCACCTGCGACAGGTCGGCATCCTTCAGCAGCGGCGCGATATAGGTATCGATGGCGAGCTTCATGCTTTCCGGGCTTTCCGGCCCGTACGACATGCCGCCGATGGTGGTGCCCTCGCCGATGCCGACGCTGCCGTCGGTGGCGTGGATCCGGACCAGCATCAGCGTCTGGGCATGCATGGTCGCGACCGACATCCGATGCGGCCGGATGGTCGGGATGTCCAGCAGGAGGGTCTCGACGCGTTCGATGCGAACGGCGGGCTGGCGGGGATAGGCGTTATGTGACATGCCCCGATTCTTCGCCCCTGCCGCGCGGCAAGTCCAAGACCATTGCAGTCTTATTTCATACCCAAAAGGTATGATCGATCCGCGCAACGCTCGGACACGACGTTTATTGCGCTGCAACATCCGCCCCATACCCTAGTCGAAGGTAAAGCTGAATGGAGCTCAGGCAGCTACGTTATTTTGTCGCCGTCGCGCAAACGCGCAATTTCACCCGCGCGGCCGAGCAGTTGCATATCGCCCAGCCACCGCTCAGCCGGCAGATCCAGCAGTTGGAGGACGAACTGGGCGTGCAGTTGCTGCTGCGCAACAGCCGGCCGTTGCGGTTGACCGACGCAGGTCGGGTGTTCCGCGAGCAGGCGTTGCAGATCCTGGCCCGGGTGGAGCAGATGAAGGCCGCGACCCAGCGGACGGGGCGGAATGAGCGCAGCGTGCTCGCGATCGGCTTCGTCGCTTCCACGCTGTACAGCGGCATGCCACTACTGGTGCGCCGGCTCCGCCAGCAGCGTCCGGAGCTGGACATCCAGTTGCTCGAAATGATGTCGATGGATCAGATCGAGGCCTTGAAGACCGGACGGATCGACATCGGCTTCGGCCGCGTCCGCGCGATCGACCCGGCGGTC
>DATJBR010000189.1:0-1633 GCA_035515255.1 Lysobacter sp.
GCCGGCAAGGTCATCTGGGTCACCCCCGCCGGTGCCCAGGGCAACCGCCCGGCCGGCATCGGCATCCAGTTCGGCGAAGGTGCCGAAGGCGAGACGGTCAAGGGCAAGATCGAGGCCCTGCTGGCCGGCACGCTGGATGCGGAGCGCGCGACCCACACGATGTAGCTGATCCGGTCGTGGACTGCTGGCCCTCGGGACTTTCTTCGGGCGTGCGATTGGATTTCCTTCCGGCGTAGGAGCGGCTTCAGCCGCGACCTGTACATCGGTCCAATATTCGCAGGTTCGCGGCTGAAGCCGCTCCTACAAGGAAGTACGCATTGCCGCGCGTGAAGCGTGGGCTTTCGGTTCACGCGTGTGTGAGGCATGGCACGCGCGCGTGAAGCACGGGGTGCCTGATCACCTCAGCGCGGCGGATTCCCAGCCCGGACGCGGTGCGAAACGGTCGCCATGACGGGCTTGCAACTGCTTGAGGCGCTCCAGCAGGGCGTCGGCACCGGTCTCGCGGATGTACTGGATCGGGCCACCCCGGAACGGCGCAAAGCCGGTGCCGAAGATCACCCCGGCGTCGAGCAGTTCGGCATCGGCCACCACGCCGTCGTGCAGGCAGGCGACCGCCTCGTTGAGCATCGGCAGGATCAGGCGATCCTCCAGGTCGGATGGCGACCGGTAATTGTCCGGCAGCTCGGGCTTGACCGGCTTGCCGTCCTCCCACTTGTACAGGCCCTGGCCGTCCTTCCTGCCGCGCTTGCCCGGCTCGGCCTGGGTGGCCAGTGCCGGTGGCACGGTCAGCCCGAGGAACGGCGACAGTTCTGCGCCCACGCCGGCGGCGACGTCCAGACCGACGGTATCGACCAGCTCGATCGGCCCCATCGGCATACCGAACCTGACCGCAGCCTTGTCGATCGCCGCGCCCGGGATGCCTTCCGACCAGGCGGTCACCGCTTCCAGCATGTACGGGAACAGCACCCGGTTGACGAGGAAGCCCGGCGTGCCGGCGACCGGTACCGGCAGCTTGCCGATCGCCTTGCAGAACGCCGCCAGGCGCTCGCGGGTTTCCGGCGCCATGCCGTCGTGCTGGACGATCTCCACCAGCGGCATCAATGCGACCGGGTTGAAATAGTGCAGGCCGCCAAACTGTGCCGGGCGGCGGATGCCGTCGCGCAGATCGACCAGCGGGATCGACGACGTGTTGGTGGTCAGCAGCGCGTCGGACTTCATCCGCGGTTCGATCGCCGCGTACAGGTCGCGCTTGGCTTCGGGGTTCTCGATGATCGCCTCGATGACCAGATCCGCAGCGGCCACGCCATCGCCGGCCACATCGCTCTTCAGGCGCGCAGCGACTTCCGGGCGCTTGCTCTCGTCCCGCACCCGTTTGGCGAACAGTTCACCGGCGCGACCCATGGCGACGTCGATGAAGCGCTGCTCGCGGTCGTTGAGGGTGACCTGGAAACCCTTGTAGGCCGCCCAGGCCGCGATGTCCCCGCCCATCACCCCGGCACCGATGACGTGCACATGCTGGATGCCATGGTTCTTGCCGCCGACGCTCTTCAGCCGTTCCTGCAGGAAGAACACCCGGATCAGGTTGCGCGCTGTCGGAGTGGAGGCGAGTTTCGTTACCGATCTGCGTTCGGCG
>DATJBR010000190.1:0-3659 GCA_035515255.1 Lysobacter sp.
TAGTCCCAGGCCGGGTCGATATCGGCGGCATCGCGCAGCAGCGACTGGCCCTTGCCCGATGACGACATCACCGGCTTGACCACGCAGGGCAGGCCGATGTCGGCAACGGCCGCGCGGTAATCCGCCAGCGTGTCGACGAAACGGTACGGCGAGGTCGGTACGCCCAAGGTTTCCGCGGCGAGGCGGCGGATGCCTTCGCGATCCATCGTCAACTGGGCGGCACGCGCGGTCGGAATCACCCGCGCCTTGCGGCCGGCAGCGGCGAATTCACGCTCCAACTCGACCAGCGTCGCGGTATGGATCGCCTCGATCTCGGGCACGATCAGGTCGGGCTGCTCGGCCGCCACCAGCGCGCGGATCGCGGCGCCGTCGAGCATGTCGATCACGTGGCTGCGATGGGCGACCTGCATCGCCGGAGCATCGGCATAACGATCGGCGGCGATGACTTCCACGCCGAAGCGTTGCAGCTCGATCGCCACTTCCTTGCCCAACTCGCCCGAGCCGAGCAGCAGGACGCGGAACGCATACGGGGACAACGGCGTGCCCAGTCGGACGGTGTCCGGAGACGGCGGGAGGGTTTCGGTCATGGGAGGTGACACCGGGCAAGACGGGAGACCTGCGTAGTCTAGCTTCCGGCTCTCCACGGCAACGGCATGGTTCCGGCGACGGCAGGCGCGTGCGATCCTTTCCCGATGCGCCTGGAGCTGCCCCCGCTGTCGCGTCGCCTGACCTGCGTAGCCCTGTGCGTGTCCCTGCTGTCGGGGTGCGGGCGTTCCGACGGTGCCGCCAACCATACCCCGGAGGCCCGGCTGGCCGGCGTCCTGCTGGACATGCGCCTCAACGAGATCAGCGGCCTGGCGGCTTCGTCGCAGCACAAGGACACGCTGTGGATGCTCGACGATGGTGGCAATCCGGCACGGCTGTTCGCGGTCAGCACCTCGGGCCGGCGGCTGGCGACCTTCGGTGTCGAGGGCGTGACCAAGACCGACTGGGAGGATCTGGATGCCTTCGAGTTCAAGGGCAAGCGCTACCTGCTGATCGCCGACACGGGCGACAACGGCGGTCTGCGCCGCAGCTTGCAGCTGCACGTGGTCGAGGAACCCACGACGCTCGCCAACGCACGCCTGAAGCCGGCCTGGTCGATCGCGTTCCGCTGGCCCGACGGCGCGCGCGACTGCGAGGCGGTGGCGGTGGATGCCGAGCGCGGCGAGATCCTGCTGATCTCCAAAAAGCGCGAGCCGCCCGAGCTGTTTGTACTGCCATTGCAGCCACCGGCCCGGGAGCTGCTGACGGCCAAACGTGGCGGGCTGCTCTCCGGCATTCCCGCACCTGATCCGGAAACCCTGCGCCGCCACCCCAAGCGCGCACGGCAGGACGCTCTGGTCACCGCCGCATCGGTCTCGCCCGACCGCAGGACACTGGCGGTGATGACCTACCGCTACCTGTTGCTGTACCCGCGCGCGCCGCATCAGGACTGGGCCGCCGCAGTGGCCGCATCGCCCCGGGTCAGTGTGTTGCCGTGGCTGCCGCAGGCCGAAGCGCTGGGCTGGTCGGCCGATGGGCGCAGCCTGTACGCAACGGGCGAATTTGTCCCCGCCCCGCTGTACCGGATCACGCCCTGACTCCAGTTCGGCACTCGCCGTGCGGATGCGCGCAACATTCCCCGTCACTGGTTGGTTTCCATGCGACGACGGCTCTGCTTTTGTTCGCGGCTGAAGCCGCTCCTACACAAAGCCAAGGCCGTGCCGTCGACCGTTTTTTGTCCGACTGGCCTTCCTTCGCTCGTAGGAGCGGCTTCAGCCGAGACCTGACCATCGTCTCCAGCATTCGTGCTTCGCGACTCACCGGTGGAGGCATGCCTCCGCCACTCCTGCAGCAGCACGGCGATCGGATTGCATCCACACACAGCGATTCAGATTTGCAATGTGATATCAATCTGATATCAAATAACCCAACCAAGACAACGAGGCACCGTGATGAAAGAAAACCCCATCCGTTCCCTGCCCGGCATTCCGGTCCTGCTGGCCTGCATCGTCGGCTTCCTCGTCGCGGGCTACCTGTTCAAGACCGGCATCATCGCCACCGATCTGCGCCTGGTCGTCGCCGCGGCCGTCATCGCGGCGCTGGGACTGTTTGCGGTGGTCGGCCTGTACATGGTCGAACCCAACCAGTCGGCGGTGTTGAGCCTGTTCGGCAAGTACGTCGGCACCGCGCCGGACAACGGCCTGCGCTGGAACAACCCCTTCTACTCCAAACGCAAGGTTTCCCTGCGGGTGCGCAACTTCGAAAGCGGCAAGCTCAAGGTCAACGAGCTGGAAGGCAGCCCGATCGAGATCGCCGCGGTGATCGTGTGGAAGGTGGTCGACTCCGCCGAAGCGGTATTCAACGTCGACGATTACGAGAGCTTCGTGCACATCCAGTCCGAGGCGGCACTGCGCGCAATGGCGACCAGCTACCCCTACGACAGCGACGATGCCGGCCTGACCTCGCTGCGCAGCCATCCGGTGGAGATCTCCCATCACCTGCAGGAGCAGCTCACCGAACGGCTCAGCGCGGCGGGCGTGGACGTGATCGAGGCACGCATCAGCCATCTGGCCTACGCGCCGGAGATCGCCCAGGCGATGCTGCAACGCCAGCAGGCCAACGCGGTGATCGCCGCGCGCACCCGCATCGTCGCCGGCGCGGTCGGTATGGTCGAGATGGCATTGACGGAGCTGCAGAAGAACGGCCTCGTCGCGCTGGACGAGGAGCGCAAGGCCAACATGGTCAGCAACCTGCTGGTGGTGCTGTGCAGCGAGCGCGGTACCCAGCCGGTCGTCAACGCCGGTTCGTTGTATTAGGTTCCCGGTGACCCAGAAGAAAGGCTACGCACTGCGCATCAACGCCGAGGTCCTCGCCGCGGTGCAGCGCTGGGCGGACGACGAGTTGCGTAGCCTCAACGCACAAATCGAATACGTTCTGCGCGACGCACTGCGCAAGGCCGGGCGGCTGCCGGACGCCGCCAAATCCAAGAGGGACGACAAGCCATGAGCGATCGCTGGAGCTACAAAGTAGTGGACATGACGCCGAACATCCTCGGCCCATCGATGAGCGAGAAACTGAGCGAGGAGCTCAACCGCCTCGGCAAGCAGGGCTGGGAGCTGGTCTCAATGACCCAGACCAACCCGTTCGACCACGTCCGCCTGGTGCTGAAGAAGGAGTCCTGAGATGCGTGCTTCCGCGTGCTCCCTCGTACTGGCGGCATTGGCATTGGCATTGGCGCTGACGGCTGTAACGGCCTTTCCGGCCGATGCGGCAGCTCCTGTCGCCGATGTCGCGACCACCGCCCCCCTCGCCATTGCGGGCGCTTTTCTGGATCAGCTCGACGCCGGTGATTTTGCCGGCGCCGAAGCGCGTTTTACCGTGCAGATGGCCAGCGCCGTGCCCGCGGCGAAGCTCAAGGCGGTCTGGGACTCCCTGCCGCAGCAAGCGGGTCCGGCCAAGGGCCGCGGTGAGGCGCGGCTCGCCAAACACGACGACATGCACGTGGTGATCATCCCGCTGCACCATGAGAAAGCCGAACTGCTCGCCCAGATCGCGATCGACGCCGACGGCCGGATCGCGGGCTTCCTCGTGCAGCCCGCGCCGCCACCGCCCGCCGCCGCACCCGCGAGCGACGC
>DATJBR010000191.1:0-20319 GCA_035515255.1 Lysobacter sp.
CGTAATAGATGTAGTTGGCGTCGCGGGCGTCGGTGGTGACCGACTTGCTGCCACTCCACAGGGTCAGGTTGGACCCGGCCAGATCGGCCGAGCCGCCCACCAGTTCCGGCAGGTGCGGCGCGAACGCTTCGATCGCCATCTGCGAGGCCTTGCGCGAGGCGACGACCGGGCCATCGGCCTGCAGCTTGGCGATATAGGCATCGGCGGCCGCGGCAAAGTCGTCCGGCAGCTCCGCGTGCGAGCGGCGGACCAGTTCGTCGGCCTCGGCCGGGAAGCGCGCCGCATACTGGTCGAACGCCTCGTTCCACTGATCCTCGCGGAACTGGCCGACCTGGCCTACACGCCAGCCGTCGTAGATCGCCGGCGAGATATGGAACGCTTCGTGCTGCCAGTCGAGCGCGCCGCGGGTGGCGGCGATCTCGTCGTGGCCCAGCGGCGCGCCATGGCTGGACTCGCTGCCGGCCTTGTTCGGCGAGCCGTGCCCGATCGTGGTGCGGCAGCAGATCAGGGTCGGCTTATCGCTGCTCAGCAACGCCTCGTCGATACCGCGCACCACGTTCCAGCCGTAGGCTTCAAAGCGCGCTGGGGTGTCGTCGGTGAACCAGCCATCGGTGTTGCCGTCGATCGAAATCTTGTTGTCATCCCAGAACGCGACCAGCTTGTGCAGGCCCCAGGTGCCGGCCAGCGACGCCGCCTCGTGCGAGATGCCTTCCATCAGGCAGCCATCGCCCATGAACACCCAGGTGCGGTGGTCGACGATCGCGTGCTCGGGACGGTTGAAGCGTTGCGCCAGCAGCTTCTCCGCCAGCGCCATGCCGACCGCGTTGGCCAGCCCCTGGCCCAGCGGGCCGGTGGTGGTCTCCACGCCCGGCGTCATGAAGTTTTCCGGATGACCGGGGGTCTTCGAGTCCAGTTGGCGGAAGTTCTTCAGGTCATCGATCGACAGGTCGTAGCCGGACAGATGCAGCAGCGCGTACTGCAGCATCGAGCCGTGGCCGTTGGACAGCACGAAGCGGTCGCGGTTGAACCAGCCCGGGTTGGCCGGGTTGTGGCTCAGGTAGTCGTTCCACAGCACCTCGGCGATGTCGGCCATGCCCATCGGCATGCCGGGGTGGCCGGAGTTGGCCGCCTGGACGGCGTCGATGGCGAGGAAGCGGATGGCATTGGCAAGGTCGCGGCGGCTGGGCGTGGGCATGACGGATCCAAGAAGGGAAGGCCCGATCCGACCCGGATACCCGGGCAGGCGGGGCGCCAATTGTCGCCGAGTCCGCGCGTGCGGCCAAACCGGGGGCCGCCGACGGGGCCGCACAAACCGGACCTGGCGCACTTTCCAGTCGTGCGCTGCATCGCTCTTACGCAGCTCTTACACCCGGCTCCTAACCTGCGCCTCGCTGTGCCGACAGGGGTGGATATTCCGTCGCTGCGAGCCAGTCACATCTATCTCCGGGGATTGAAGATCATGCGAGCACGACACGGAAATGGCGGGCGCAAAGCCGGCCAGGGCGGTTTTACCTTGGTGGAAATGGCGGTGGTGCTGGTCATCATCGGCGTCATCCTTGGCGCGGTGATGATCGGCCGCGACGTCCAGCGCAACGCCGAATACACCCGCATCAAGCAGAAGTTCGTCGACCAGTGGGTGGTGTCCTACAACACCTACAACCAGCGTCTGGGCGCGCCGATCGGCGACAACCAGAGTGCGCCGCGGTTGATGGTCAACGGCTTCAACTACGCCGGCAACGGCACCACCCTGTCCGGCGGCAACATGGACGGTGTCACCCCGCCCGATGCGATCTGCCGCGCCAACGCCGGCCCCGGGATGGAACGAGCAATGCAGACGGGGAACAACTTCAGCCTGCGCGACCTGATGCTCAAGGCCGGCGTGACGCTGCCGCCGGGCCGTGGCCAAGGGCTGGAGGACCGCTACGTCTACCTGGACACCAACGGCAACCCGCAGGAAATCCAGGTCTGCTTCCAGTGGAACCCACCCGGCACCCCGTCCGGCTCCGGCAACGTGATGGTTCTTACCGGTCTGACCCCGGATCTGGCACGCGCACTGGACCAGGCGGTTGACGGCAAGCCGGACGCACAGAACGGCGCGTTCCGCCAGGAAGGCGTGGTCCGCGCAACCGGTGGTACCGAATTCAACCCGGGCATCGAATGGGCCGGCAACAACACCCAGGACATCACGGGCACCGGTTCGGCCGATGCAATGAACACGGACGCAACCGATGCCGACCAGGTGATCACGCTGGTCGCCCACCTCAAGATGAACCAGTAAGGCGGCCCCGATGAATGCGCCCCGTATCGCCGTGCTCGCCCGCCTGCGCAGTTCCCGGCAGGCCTCGCTGCTGCTGTTCGCGGCGGCACTGGGCGCATTGCTGATTGCCGCGGTCTGGTTCACCAGCGCACGCGGCAATCTGGCCGAGTCCTACGATCAGGTCGGCAGCCGCCAGCAGGCACTTACTGCCGCCCACCAACGCAAACAGGAAGCCCAGTTGCGCGTGCAGCTGGCGACCGGCGCCAACCAGCTGGTCGAGCGGGCCACCGCACGCGGGTTCGTCGAGCACGCTTGGGGCGAGCGCCTGATCAACGTCACCCAGGCCCCGCTGACCCGGGAAGACATCAACGACCTGCTGTCGGGCGTGGCCCGGGGCGATGAGCGCGTATTTGGCGCGGACGCCTTCGAGCTGTCGGTGACCCGTGCCGACGAGGGCCTGTTCGACACGCCCGATCCACGCAGTCCTCCACTGATGCTGAACCTGCGCGGCACCTTGCTGTTCAGGACCCAGAACCTGACCGAAACCTCGCAACCCGCCCCGGAGTCACCGTGAGCAACCTGTCCCTCCTGCACCAGGACGGCCACTGGCTGGCCTTCGACGGCGACCGGGTCACCCACCTGGACGCGCGGCCGAAAGTCGACCGCGCCACCGTCGTCATCACCGACTTCGACGGCTCGATCAGCCAGGTCACCGCGCTGGAAGGCAGCCCCTCGCACGCGATCGCGCTGATCGAGAAGCGCCTGCGCGCCGATGGCCTGATCGACAACGAAAGCAAGATCCTGATCCACCAGACCAAGACCGTCGGCAACGGCTACCAGTCGCTGTTCACGGCCGTGCCGCTGGACCGATGGCAGCAGATGTTCGCCTGGGCCGAAGGCCAGGTGGACCACTGCCTGCTGGTGCCCTCGGTGGCGCTGCTGTGGCAGATGCTCAAGCCCGGCCGCGGCATCGTGCTGCACAGCGGGCGCCAGTTCGTCTTCCTGGCCAGCATGCGCAACCGCATCGTGCATGTCTCCGCGCTGGCCTTCAGCGAGTCCGAAAGCGACCTGGAAATGACCGTCGCCGCGCTGGCCGAGCGCGCCGGCAAGGAGCTGGCCGGTGCCGACGATGCACTGGAAGCCCTGAGCGTCGAGTGGTACGGCACGCTGACCGCCGTGCCTGAAGCGACGGCGGCACAGGCATTCCATCCGGTCGTGGCGCCGCTGCCGTCCAGTAACGAGCGGTTCGCACGCATTTCCGCGCGCCATGAAGATCCGACTCCACGTCAGGCCGAAAAGCCGACCGATGCCGTCACGGACGTCGATGACGATGCCATGACCTTCGACGGCCAGTTCGATCCCGTCGAAGGCGCGCTTGCCGAGGACATGCCTGTGGAGGGCTGCCCCACCGACAGCGTGCCCGTCGAAGGCACCCCGGCGGTGGACAGCTTCGGCCACGAATCCGCCTTCGTGAATCCAGCTCCGATCCACACGGGCACAAGCCATCGCTGGCTCGACGAGACGTTGCTGGAAGTGTTCTCCGCCCGCAGCGGCACCAGCGTGCAACTGGGTCCGCACACCATCGTCCGCGACGGGCAGGGCCGCAGCTACCGCAGCAGCGTCGCCCACCTGGCCGCCAACGCGAGTGCGCTGACTGCGGTCAATCCGCTCGCCAGCCGCTTGATGTACCTGGCCGAGCGCCTGTTGCCCTGGGCCAGCGCGGCCTCGCTGGTGCTCGCGCTGACCCTGGGCGGACTTGGCGGACGCTGGACGCTCGCCGCCCATGACGCCAGCCGCCGCGCCGAAGCACTGGACAGTGAAATCTCCGCCATCGACGCCGAGATCGCCGGTTTGCAGCAGCAACAGGCGATGCCGGAGTCCTACCCGCAACTGCTGAAATTCATCGAGCACGCCGGCGGCCTGCATGCCGCCCTGGACCCGCACGCCACGCTGCTGGCCGTGCGCGAGGCGGCGGGCGACGACGTACGCATCCTGCGCCTGCGGCTGGATCCCGGTGCCGAGGGCAACAGCCTGCGCGTGGACGGCATGGTCAAGCGCCAGGTGGGCGAGGACGCCCAGGGCATGCGCGTCTCGCGCTTCGTCCAGCGCCTGCGCGCCGCGGGCTACGTGCCGACGGCCGTCGACCCCCTCGGCGGTGGCTCCCGCGCGCAATCGCCCGGCGGCTCGTTCTCGTACCAGCTCAAACGCGCCGCCAGCACGGACACCGACATAGCCAACCAGGGAGATGCCTCGTGAAGCTCAAGTATTCGGCGAGCCTCGCCCTGGTGGCCTGGCTCTGCGTTGCCGCCTGGGTCATCGCCATGATCGTCGCCAAACCCAGCGTCGCCGGACGCTATGCCGAGGACGACGATTCGGGTGCGATCGCACAACTGCAGGTGAGCATCAACCACAACCAGACGATGCTCACGGCACTGGATGCGCTCAGCAACACGACCGGTCCGGCCTTCGCCGGCACGGTGATCGCACCGGCACCGACGGAGCTTCCCGGCAGCAGCAACGGCACCGCCAGCAACGGCGCAGTCGATGCGGGCAACGCCGGCAATCGCGTGTCGTTGATCATCTCGACCGATCGCGGCCGTCGCGCCGTCGTCGACGGGCTCATGGTCCGTGTAGGCACCCGACTCGCCGACGGCTCCCGCGTCCACGGCATCGGCCACGACTGGGTCCGGCTGGAAGATGCCGGCGGCGAACAGTGGACGTTGCAGTTGCCACCGCCGTTCTCCAACGCGTCCAAAGGAGAGCTGTGATGGACAACCGCCGTGCCATTGCCCTGTCCGCCGTGGTGGTGATCGTGCTGGGCGTCATCGTGGTGGTCACCCTGCGCGGGTTCGCCGCGCGCGATGCCCAGCCCATCGTCACGCCAGCACAGACTGCCGAGGCTCCGGTCGCGGAGTCATCGGCACCAGCCAGTCCGGTCACTGCCGCCGATGAGGCTCCGCCGCCGTGGGCGCGCGGGCCGGGCGGACCGGCAGTTGACGTGCCGGCCGCTGCTCCGCCCGCAGCCGACGACAACCCGGTACGCGCGCGGCAGATGCACGACCTGCAGCAATCCATGCAGGGCGTGCTGGCCGTCGCCAGTGCGCGCTCGACAGAGACCAGCCAGCACCTGCGCAAGGCGCTGGACACCCTGGAAGAAATGAACGACCCCGCGGTGACGTCGCAGATCGACCTGAAGGCGTTGCGCGACAACCTCGAAATCAGCATCGAGATGCAGGCCGTGGCGCGCCAGATGCAGGACACCATGGCCGAGCCCGCCGGCCCCGAGCGGCAGCAGCGGCTGGACGCGAACATGGCCGAACTGCGTCGCCTGCAAACCAGCATGCACGCCGACGTACGCGCAGCCGGAAGCAGCCTTCCTCCCATGTCGCCTCCTACCCGGTGACATGGACCGCGCGCTCCGCCATCGCTGCACGCCAAGGGCTGTACAGGGGCCGGCCATCCGGCGGTCCCGCGTCCATGGTTTCACCCTGCTCGAAATGGCCATTGCCGTGAGCATCATCGGCGTGCTCGGCATGGCGGTGTCCTCGGCGTATTTCGGCATCGCCGACGTGCGTGCCCGGGCGCGTGGACAGGCCGAAGCCGAGGTCGCCCGGCAGTCGGTGCGCGCCTTCATGCTGCGCAACAAGCGCCTGCCCTGTCCCGACCTGAGCACCGGCGGCAGCGGCGCGCGCGAAGGTCTGGCCGGCAGCTGCCCGGCCGGCGCGCAGATCGGCTGGCTGCCTTACGAGAGCCTCGGCCTGGCCCCGCCCGAACCACGCCATCGCATGCGCTACGCCGTCGCCCGCGCGGGCACCGGCGCCGATCTGGTCACACCGCTCACCGATGTCGCGGACGGCCTCGACCTGGATGGCGTCACCCGCCTGCGCCGGACCCTGATGGCCGCCGCCAACCAGACACCTGCCAGCAACCGCCCCTATCTCACTGGTACAGGCGGTCCCGCCAATCCTGAAAGCTGCAGCGGCAACGTGGTGGCCAACCCCGCGTTCGCCGTGATCGCACCGGTCAACGACCGCGACGACAGCGGCAGCCAGTACCCGGGCTTCGACGGCATCAATCAGTCGATGGCCGCCGCCAACACCCTCTGCATCGCCGCGCCCGACCGCCGCATGGACGCAACCTACGACGACGTGGTGGTCGCCGAGAGCGCCACCGCGCTGCTCGGCTGGCTGGCCGCGCAAACCCGCTAACGACCAACGACACAGGCAGACACACACCCATGAATCGTCATCTCACCTCCCGGCACAGGGGCTCCACCTTGCGCACTCTCGCGACGCCGGCCATGGCCTTGGCATTCACCGTGCTTGTTACCAGTTGCGCCACCACCACGCCGCGCAGCCTCAAGGACCTGCCGCCGACGGAGTACAAGACCCTGCCCGAAATGACCGCGCGGGTCGGCGAGGAGTCCTACAAACTCGCCGACGAGCACGACCGCCTGCGTCGCAACATCGAGCGGACCCTGCCGCAGGCGCAGGCGCTGACCCCGGTCGCGCCGGCCTACGACCCGCTGGAAAACCGCATCGTCACCATCAACATGAACGAGGCCAACGTCGGCGGCCTGCTGTGGGCGCTGGCCGACCAGCTCGGGATGAACCTGATCGTCGATCCCTCGGTGATCGCGCGCGACCAGCGCGCCAGCCTGTACCTGAAGAACGTCACCGCACGCGAGGTCTACAACCACATCCTGGTCGCGTTCGACCTGCACGGCGAGACCCGCGGCGGTGCGCTGGTGGTCAGCCCGATGGAGGAGCGGATCTTCAGCATCAACATGCTCAACACCACCACCTCGCTGGACATGAGCACCGGTGGCGACGTGTTCGGCGCCGGCAACAGCGGCGGCGGTGGCGACTCGTTGCGCGGCAAGCTGATCCTGGACGGCAACGTCGGCAAGCAGAACGACCCCTACAAGCAGTTGGGCGCGTCGATCGAAAGCATCCTCAAGGAGGACAACGCGACCCAGGGCGACGGCCCCGCACGGGAGGCCGCACGCTACAGCCTGGACCCGCTGACCGGCAGCCTGTTCGTGCGTGCGCGTCCCTCGCAGGTACGCGCCGTGGCCGAACTGGTCGAGCGCAACCAGGCAATGCTCAGCCGTCAGGTGCTGATCGAGGCGCAGCTGATCGATGTGTCGCTCAACGACGCCTTCCAATACGGCGTCGACTGGACCAAGTTGCGCGGCCGCATCGCCGGCATCACCGGTGATGCGCCGATCACCGCCGACTCGTTCTATGGCCTGGATGCGGAAGGCAATCCGATCACCAACCCGCTGTTCCCGGCGAGCAAGCACAACACCCTGGAAAAGATCCTGACCATCCCGCAGCAGGTGATCGGCTCCGCCCTGGGACGCGGCACCGGCATCGGCTACCTGGGCGATACGTTCTCGGCCTCGCTCAACGTCCTGCGCTCGTTCGGCAACGTCAAGGTGCTGTCCAACCCCAGCGTGCGCGTGCGCAACGGCAGCCCGGCCTACCTCAGCGTGGGCCGCAACATCCGCTACGTCAGCAAGTCGACCACCAGCTTCAGCAACCCCGGCGGCGGCGCCACCAACACCTCGTCCGACGTGCAGACCGAATCGCTGTTCTCCGGTGTGGTCATCGGCGTGGCACCGATGATCAACGCCGACGGCACCGTCGAGCTGCTGGTGCACCCGATGCAGACCGATGTCGCTCCCGGCAGCCTGCGCCTGGTCGAAGTCGGCAACGGCAACGCGGTCACCCTGCCGGAGATCAACTTCAAGGGCATGACCACCACCCTGAACCTGCGCAACGGCGACACGGTGCTGATGGGCGGGCTGATCGACCAGCAGTCGCAGAACGACGACAACGGCGTCCCCGGCCTGTCCGACATCCCGGGGCTGGGCAAGGCGTTCGGCGCGGAGTCGAAATCGCACAAGAGCCGCGAGCTGGTGATGGTGCTTCGCGTGACGGTGATATGAGCCTGATCTTCGCCGCGCTGAAGAAACTCGATGACCCGTCGGCGGCAACACCGGCGGCAGTCGAGACCCGCCACCAGAACTCCGTCCGTCACTGGACGTTGCCGGCGGTCGCCATTGGCGGCGCCCTGCTGGCCGGCTGGTGGCTGTATCCGTTCGACCACCAGACCATCGCCACGCACGGCGATGGTGCCATCGCGCCCGCCGGACTGGCGCAGGCTGCCGCTTCCACCACCACCGCCGTCGCCGTCGCGACGACAGCAGTTGCCTCCACGTTTCCGCTGACGTCGGCTACCGGCAACAGCGTCGAGCACGCGGCGGCAGTTCCAAACGAAGTCCTTTCCTATGCGGACGCATCGCCCCGGACCGTGGCCCCGGCCATGGATGTGGCCATCGCTCCGCCATCCTCCGCACCGGCCTCGTTCCAATCCACACCGGCCGTGGCGACGAATGCCCAGGCGGCACCCGCGGAGGCAGGCGATTCGTCGGCCATCGCCGACATCGACATGGCTGTTGCGAAGGCGCCACAAGCCGCCACCCCGCCGCCGCCCTCCCTGCCTCCGGTATCCGCCACCCCGCAACCGCTGCCTGCCAACGCGATAACCGTGCGGGATGCCTCCGAGGTCACCGCCGTTCCCGAAGACCGGTCGGTGGACCGCCTCGTCGCCGAGGTCGGCAACGCGATCCAGGCCGGCGACTTCGACGCCGCCCAGACCCGGATCGCCCTGCTCGCCAAGCAATTGCCACCACGTAGCCTCACCCTGCTGCGCCTGCAGGCGTGGCTGGCGCACCAAAGCGACGACCACGTCGGCGCATTGATGCTGTACCGGCAGATCGTCGACCGCGTGCCCGGCGACCAGACTTCGGTCATCAACCTGGCGATCCTGGAAGCGCGCAACGGCGAGGTCGACAGCGCCCGCCAGCGGCTGCGCCACCTGCGCGCCCGCGACACCGACTCGCGCGAGATCGAACGCGCGATCGGCATGGTCGAGGCCCAGCTGCAGTGAGCAAAGCCGCTGCCAGCAACATCACGTATCTGGGCCAGCTCGGACTGACGCGTTCGCCGTTCCCGCCCACCCCGGACGCGGAGGGCTACTTCCACACGCCGGCGCTGGAGCGCGAACTGGCCGAGGCCGCGCACTGCCTGCTCGCGCGCAAGGGGTTCGTGCTGATGACCGGCGAAGTCGGCATGGGCAAGAGCACCTTCCTGCGCCGCCTGCTCGACGCGGTCGAGCGCGAGGGCGCGATCGCCTCGGTGGTGTTCAACACCTTCCTGCAAGGCCCCGAGCTGCTGGCTGCGATCCTGCGCGATTTCGGCATCGAGGCCGGAGCCGACGCGGCGGGCAATATCAGCCGGCTCAACAGCTTCCTGGTGCGTCGCTGGCAGGACGACACGACCTGCGTGGTGGTCATCGACGACGCCCAGAACCTGAGTCTGGAAAGCCTGGAACTCCTGCGCCTGCTCAGCAGCCTGGAAAGCGGCCAGGAAAAACTGCTGCAGATCGTGCTCGCCGGACAGCCGGAGCTGGACGAGCAGCTGGGCCGTCACGAGATCCGCCAGCTGACCAGCCGCATCGTCAAGCACATCCGCATGCAGCCGCTGGATGCCGGCGAAAGCGAACGCTATGTGGAGTTCCGCCTCGCGGTGGCCGGTGCCTCGGGCCGCATCCGCCTGACGCCAGCCGCCCACGCCACGCTGTACCGGCGCAGCCAGGGCAACCCGCGCCGCATCCACCTGATCATGGACCGCTGCCTGTACGGCATCGTCGCCCGCGGCACCGCACAGGTGGATGCCGGTCTGGTGCGTGTCGCCGCCGCCGAAGCCGGCTTCCTGCCGCCGCGCAAGCCGCGCCCGCGCTGGCAGTGGGCGGCCGCCGCGTTGCTGGTGACGACCGGGCTGGCGACCGCCGCCGGCATGGCCCTGCGGAACGACGCCGGCACGCCGCCGGTGCTGACCACACATATCAGCAACGCCACTCTCGCCAGCGCGACGCCCGACGACGCCGGCTGGAGCGCCTGCCTCGCCCGGCTGACCCCGCCCGCCAGCCAGTCGGGGCGAACCTTGCAGATCGCGCCCGTGCCCGAGCGCCACATCGCCGCGCTGGAATCCCGCACCGACACCTGCCTCACCCATAGCGGCCAGCACTGGCTGGCGGCGTGGCAACCGCCATTGCAGGCCGATGAACTGCAACCCGGACAGCGCAGCGACAGCGTGCGCGCGTTGCAGACGGCCCTGCTGGCGCACGACAGCGCGTCCGGCACCACGTCCACCAACCATTCGACGGACGGCCTGCTCGTAGACGGCATGTTCGGCTCCCGCACGCGCCTCGCGCTGAGCCGTTTCCAACATCGTCACGGGCTGACCGTCACCGGCCGTCCCGACCCGCTGACCCTGCTGCTGGTCGACACCGTGTCGCCGACGCCGGCCGCAACCCCCACCCCTTCCCCGGAGCGCCAGCATGGCAACGGTTGACCTCTCGCCCCCCAAGCCCGTTGCCGCAGCCAACGTGGCCTCGCTCTCCAAGCTGGGCGACATCCTGCTCGAACGCGGCATGCTCAACGCCGCGCAATTGCAGTACGCGCTGCAGAAGCACTCGGTCGAGAACCAGCGCCTCGGCCGGCTGCTGATCAAGCACGGCCTGGCCGGCGAATCCGACATCGTGCGGGTGATGGCCGAGCTGCAGGGCATCACCTTCGCCCCGATCGAGACCCTGCCGGAACCCGACCCGCAAGTGCTGGCGATGTTCAACCGCGAGCTGTGCCTGCTGCGCGCGTTCCTGCCGCTGCGCCGGGTCGACAACACGCTGGAGGTGCTGCTCGGCGACGCCGACAGCGATGCGGTCGCGCAACTGGTGCTGCAGCGCTGCGGCCTGCGTTGCCGGTTCCTGCAGGGCGAGTTCACCAAGGTCAGCCAGCTGATCCGGCACACCTACTACTTCGCCCAGAACCCGATCGAGTCGTTGCTGGAGCGCGAGGTCAAGCGCATCGCCGCCGATGCCGACCACGCCTACAGCCCCGAGAAGCTGCTCGACTACCTGCTCCACCTGGCGGTGCGCGAACGCACTACCGACATCCACATCGCCCCGGCCGAAGGCAGCATCCACGTGCTGTTCCGCGTCGACGGCGTGCTGCGGCCGATGATGGCGATGCAGTCGTCGCTGCACCGGCTGCTGGGCTTCATCAAGCTCGCCGCCGAGATGGACATCTCCGAGCAGCGCCGCCCGCAGGACGGCAGCTTCCGTGCCACCGTGCTCGACAGCGCGCTGACCGTGCGCGTGTCGACCCTGATCAGCGAGATGGGCGAGCGCATGGTGATGCGTCTGCTGCCCGAGCACAGCGACCTGTCCGGTCTGGGCGAGCTGGGCTTCTTCCCCGAAGACGTGGCAGCGATGGAGCGCATGTTCGCCAAGCCGGCCGGTCTGCTGCTGATCACCGGTCCGACCGGCTCGGGCAAGAGCAGCTCGCTGCATGCGGCGCTGCGGATGCAGTCGCTGATCGAGCGCAACGTGCTGACCGTCGAGGACCCGATCGAATACCGCGTCCCGGGCGCCTGCCAGACCGAGGTCAACCGCCGCGCCGGCTACGAGTTCGGCTCGGCGCTGCGCCACTTCCTGCGCCACGATCCCGACGTGATCCTGCTGGGCGAGATGCGCGATGCCGAGACCGCGCAGGCGGCGATCGAGGCCGCCGCGACCGGCCACCTGGTGCTGTCCACCCTGCACGTCTCCGGCGTGTTCGGCGTGGTGCCGCGGCTGCGCCCGCTCGGGCTGGAAGCGCAGGTGATCGCCGACAACCTGCTGGCGGTCGTCAACCAGCGCCTGGTGCGACAGAACTGCCCGTTCTGCAGCGAGCCCGTGGCGTTTACCCAGGCCGAACGCACCTGGCTCGGCATCGACGATCCCGAAGCCCACGGCCGTCACGGCGTCGGCTGCGACCGCTGCCGCGGCAGCGGCTACTACGGCCGCCTGCCGGTGTACGAAATCCTCCAGCTCGACGAGGCGATCGCCAACGCCATCGCCGACGACACCGGCCGCGAGGCAGTACGCACGCTCGCTTACAACAACGGCTTCACCGACATGGTGCAGATCACCAAGCGCCGCGTTGCGATGGGCCAGACCACACCGGCGGAAGTGCTGCGTGTGGTCGGTGACGGCCCGGCGCCATGAACGTCTACTACTACCGCGTCCTGCTCTCCAGCGGCCGGGTGAAAGCCGGCATCGCCCAGCTCGCAGTCGAGCACGACAGCTCGGCCCGGATGTGGCTGGAAAAGAACTTCGACGCCACCGTGATCCTGCTGCAGCGGCTGCCGGGTTGGCTGGCGGAGACCCAGCGCAGCCTGGCGCAGCTGATCCGGCCGAACATCCGCGCGCCGGAACTGGCCGGCATGCTGCGCGACATGGCGGTGATGACCGGCAGCGGCATCCCGGTGCTGGACGCATTGCGCGCGGTGTCGCAGGAGGTCGGCACCGGCCGTGCATCCAACGCCGCGCGGGTCGCGCGCAACCTGCTTGACGAGCTCGACGCCGGCGCCTCGATGAGCGATGCGTTCGGCCGCTATCCCGATACGTTCCCCGAGACCGTCCGCAACCTGGTCATGATCGGTGACGAGACCGGCACCATGGACCAGATGCTGGCGGAGGCCGCCGACCACGTCGAGCGCGTGTCGCGGATGACCGCCGACACCAAGCAGGCGCTGATCTATCCCGCGTTCGTGTTCGCCGCGATCTTCGCCGCCGGCGGGTTCTGGATCTATTACGTGGTCCCCAATCTCACCGGCCTGTTCAAGCAGATGAACGCCAAGCTGCCGCCGCTGACGGTGGCGGTGATCGCGTTCTCCGAATGGTTTACCGCCAACATCGCGCTGGTGCTGATCGGCATGGTCGTCGCCGCGTTCGCGCTCTGGGTGACCTGGCGCTACAGCCGCGCGTTCCGTCGCGCGACCCACTACACGCTGCACCGGGTGCCCATCGCCCGCACGATCATGAACTCCGCCGGCCTGGCCTTCCTGACCGAGTACCTGTCGTTGCTGATCAAGGCCGGTGTCGACATGGTCAGCAGCCTGAAAGTGATGGAACGCGCGATCCGCGACGAGTACTACCGCGACCGCGTCATCGCGATCCGGCAGGTGCTGGAACGCGGCGACCGGGTGTCCTCGGCGATGCGCCAGGTCGGCGGCTTCCCGCCGATGATGGTGCGCATGATCTCGGTCGGTGAGGACACCGGCACGCTGGATCGCCAGCTCGCCCGGCTCTCGGGCGAGTACAGCCTGCGTCTGCAACGGCTGATCACCAACCTGTCGGAAATCATCAAACCCATCGTCGTGCTGCTCGCCGGCGGCATGTTCGTGCTGCTGATCGTCGCTTTGCTGCTGCCGGTCTACGACCTGGTGCGGCAGGCGATGGAATCCCCCCAGTTTTGACACCGGAGGCCGCAATGGAATCGCACCCCAGCCCGTCCAGTCACCATGACAAGCGGTCACGGCCGTCGCCACCCTGGCGCCAGCGCGGCTTCGGCCTGCTGGAAGCCGCCATGCTGGTGCTGCTGATCGGCAGCGTCATCACGGTCGGCTTCCTGGTACTGCAATCGCAGAAGCCCATCCACGAGATCAAGGCCCAGAACGAGGCCCTGATGTGGGCGGACCGGGCGCTGGTGGCTTACGCCGCCCAGCACGCCCGCCTGCCCTGCCCGGTAGGTTCGCCGACCGATGACGCGTCCGCCTGCGTCGGCCCCGGCCAGAAAGGCTGGCTGCCGGTAAAGGCGCTGCAGGCCGTGAACCCCACTGGCGGCGGCCCGGGCCGGCCACTGCGCTACATGGTCTATCGCGGCGGCGATGACGCCAGCGACCTCGCGGTCGCCAGCAACCAGTTCAACCCGCGCAAATGGGACGGCGAAGCGCACGATTTCGATGCCATCAACGGCCTGGACCTGTGCGCGGTCCTGGCCAACGCCGCCAGTGAAACCGGAACCGCGACACGCGGCGACCGCGCCCGCACCACCGATATCGACGGCCGCTCGATCAACGTCGCCTACGGACTCAGCGCCGCCGGCACGACGCCCGGCGATGCCGGCGGCCGCTTCGACGGCATCAACCAGCAGGACCGCGCCGAGATGGAGGCCCCCTCGCGCGGCCTCGGCGGCGACTACGACGACCGCGTGCACGTGCGCGACTTCAACACACTGGCGCAGACCCTGGGCTGCGCCTACACCGACCGCGCCAACCCCGATGGCGTGGTGCTGGCATCACTGGACATGCTGGCGCTGGCGGTGGATGTCAGCGACGAGGTGACCGAGCAGAACGATGAGCTCATCGACGAAACCGCCGGGGCGGTCAAGATGGCGGTGGTCTCGGAGGTGTTCGCCATCATCAACCTCGCCCTGGCCGCCGCCAGCATCTCCAACTCGGTAACCACCCTGGCGACTGCATCGGCGCAACTGGCGACCGCCGTCGCGACGTGCCCTATCCCGCCATTCGTCAGCTGCGGATTGATTGCGCCCTATACGGCAGCGGTCACGTCGGCCAGCGTGGCGATCGGCTTTGCATCGGCGGCGACGGCCTTGGCTGCCGGTGCCTTGGCGGCAACGTCAGCCGGACTGGCACTGACGGTGGAAGCTCGTGACATGGCCAAGGAGGATGCCGGAAAGGGGCCGGCCGACATCGCGGAACTGACGGCGAACACATGCATCGCCGCCGAAGGCGGCACGATCTACAAGAAGGCCGACAAAGACGGAAAGCTGATCGATATTCCCGGCGGCGAATGGAAGGACGGCCTGAAACAGGATGTCGAGGCACTGGAGAAGACCCTAGCCAAAACCATCGCCGAGCGTGAGGCGACGCAGCAACGCCTGAAATGGCTGGGCGAAATCCCCTCGTACCTGCTCGACTATCCTCCCCAACCGACGCGCAAAAGCTGGCAGCACTGCGTCACCGATTCCGACGGCGTCACGACCTGCCATACCGACTACGAATCTGACGCCGACCTCAAGCAGCGAACAGATGCCTGGCTGGCCAAGAAGGCGGACATGGAAAAAAAGCTGCAACCGAAACTCGCGGCTATCCGCGCAGCGGAGGATGCCTACTTCCATTGGGAAACGACGGTCCAGGACGAGCTCGACGCGCGTGCCGAACTGAACCAGATGAACGAAGCGATCGGCCAACTCCAGACCGAGGTAGCGCAGTGCGCCGTCACGAAACCGACCGCACGCGACGAAATCCAGCGCTGCGACAACAGCGAGCGGGCATTGATCGGCATGACCACCTGCGACCTGGACATCCTGACTGCTGGACAGGTCGAGCAGCGCCAGTGTCTGGCCTGGAAGCAGGACGACCACGAGGAAGCAATTGCAGCGGAAAAAGCGGCCAAGCAGGACTACGGCGACAAACTCTGGATCGCGCACTTCATGGATAGCCCACCGATCAGGCCGTATCTGACCGACACCCGCATACCGGGTTCGTGGTGGTGCGGTCTCTTCCTTTCATGCGACGCGCTGATCGTGCCTGGTCAACATGGAAGTAAAAATGACGAGCGCGAAACCTACGCGATGACGTACTACAAATCCCTGGGGCTGGAAGTCGCAGTGGAGGAACAGACCCGGGAACTGGAAGCCAAACGTGAAGCCTACGCACACGCCCAGGCCCAATGCGATGCCTTGCGGTCACTGACCCCGGGCGGCACCAGCGGCGGCGACGAGGTGCTGATGTTGCAGGGAGCCGAGAACATCCTGCGCGGTGCCGATTGCAAGGGAGCCACCGGCCCCGTAACACCGAACGATTGCGCGACGCCCACGGAGGAAGGCGCGCCATGACCACGCCTTCCCGACGCCATGCCGGCGGCTGGTCGCTGGTTGAACTCGCGGTGGTGTTAGCCGTAACCGGTGTACTGGGCCTGGCGCTGTGGCAGGTACTGCCGCTGGCGCCCAAGCTCGCCGCGGACGAGGCTGCCATGCGTGACCTGGCCCGCGCCGAGCAGGCGTTGCTGGGGTATGCGCTTGCCCATCACAGGCTGCCGGCACCGAAACAGGAAGGCGGTCTGGACATGTTGCCAGTCCAGCAGCTCGGGCTGCCGACGCAGATGAAGCTGCGTTACCAGATCCAGACCCAACTGACCGCTTCGCCCGGCGACAGCTTCAGACCGCTGCTGCCACCCGACCTGCTGTTGCCGGGTACGCCGCCGATCCAGATCAACGGTCTGGATCTGTGCATGAGGCTCAAACTGGCCAGTTCGCAAACCCTGTCAGGTATGGAAGGCGTGCCGACCAGCTTCGCGCTGATGCATGCCGGCCCGGCCGGGCACGACCAGACGGCAGGTGCCGCATTCGCCCTGCCCGGCACCCCCGACCTCGGCATGCGCAAGGTACTCGCCGTCGGTCCCGGCGAACTGGCCGCACGGCTGGCCTGCCCGGACCGGGTTGCCCGCACCCGCGCCGCGGTCAGCGCCGCCTATACCGCATACGATCTCGCGCGGGTGGCGAAGGAGTACAAGGACTTCCGGGTGTTCGCGATCCAGGTCGCGGAAATGAACGAGGACAACGCCCGGGTCGGCAGGTTGTTCGCAATCTTCGATATCACCTGGGGCGTGGCGCTCGAAGTCATTGCGATCCTGCAGGAGGCCGCCGGCTGGCCGCCAGACGGAATCGCCATCGCCACCGGTATCGCATCGCATGTGCAGGCGACCGCCGAACTTGCCGTCGCGATCCTCAACATGGTCGAAGCCGAAACTGGACTCGAAGACGCGAAAGAAGCCACGGCCGAAGCAAAAAGACAGCGTGACGCCGCCAACGTCAACCTGGCCCGCATGCAGGCGCTCGCCCGCAGCAGCCGGGAGCAGGCCATCCAACTCGACCAGAAGGGACTCCAGCCATGAACCCCTCCACGGATGCCCGTCAACGCGGCTTCTCGCTGCTCGAACTGGCCGTGGCGCTGGTGGTGCTCGGGCTGGTGACGCTGCTGGTGGTGCAATTCCTCGGAACGGCATCGCGTGAACGTCACGAAGTGGCCAGCCGCGACCTGCTCACCCGTGCCGACGATGCTCTACTGGCCTACGCGATGGTTAACAGCCGCCTGCCCTGCCCTGCCAGCAACGGCGGTGGCGACGAGGATTGCAGCAGCAACCAGATCGGCCAATTGCCTTACAAGACACTCGGGCTGCCGGACGCCAATGCACGCAAGATCCGCTACGGCGTGCTGCGGCGGCCCGCATTGCGCAAGACCGATGCCGACCTGACCCGGCGGCTCGACCGCCACGACCCCTTGCAGGTCATCGCGGGCGAAACTGCCATCGAGAAGCCGCTGGGCCACGTCAATGGCCTGGACCTGTGCTGGGCCGTACGCACCGCTGGCGAGCTGCCGATAGAAACGCAATACCTGCACGTGGCCCGCGCCACGGAGCCCGACCAGATCGAGTCCCACATTGCCTACGCACTGGCGCTACCGCGTGCCGGCGATAGCTTCAGCAGCCACCAAGGCGGTGACCTGCCGGTATTCGACTCGCCGCGTCGCCCACAGGGCGCGAACTTCCACGATCGCATCGTCGCAGTCGGGCTTGACCAGTTCTGGGCGCGGATGCGCTGCGGCGACAACATGGCCGCCACCAGCCATGCCCACTTCAACGGCGCGATGTCGATCGCGCTGATGTACAACGCGATGGAGGACTACAAGAAGCAATTGGCGATCTCGGTGAAGCTGGCCGAAGCCAATGTCGCCAACAGCGCGGCCGCAGTGCTCTCGGGTGGATCGGCAACTGCCGGTGCAGCCGGCGGCATCGCCGACACCATCGCCGAAGGCCTGCTGACGATGGGCGTGGTCGCCACCTACAAGGTCGCCCTGGCAGCCGCCGCAACCGCCGCTGCGGTAGCGGTCACCATCACCGCCGCCGTGATGGTCGACGACGCGAGAAAAGCCAAAACATCGGCGGACAATGCCTACAAGGACGTCGATCCACTGATCACCAACGCAAAAGCCCTCCGACCGAGCGTGCTCGAGCACGCCGAGAGTTCCGACACCATCGGAATTTACTGATTGCCCCGTCGCCAACGATCCTTGAGATAAAACCATGCCAATCAACCCGGGGCCCGTCCCACCCCGCCGCATCCGCGGCTTCACCATGATCGAGATGTCGGTGGTGCTGGTCATCATCGCGTTGATCGTCGGCGCAATGACAGTCGGGCGCGACGTCTATCGCAGCGCCGCGGCGGAACGCCTCAGCAGCGACTTCGTGCAGGCTTGGATACTCGCCTACGACCAGCATGTGACGGGGGCGGGCACGGTGCCCGGCGACGACTTCGACAACCCCAGCGGCCAGGTCAACAACGGCCTCGCCAACTTCCTCTGCGACGAGAACCTGCTCAACGCGATGCTCGCGCGCGGCGTCACCCTGCCGGCCGGTCGCGGCGAGGGACTGGCCGACCGCTATGTCTACCAGGACAGCCGTGGCCTGCCGCACGAGGTGCGGGTCTGCTTTGCCAGCGTTGGCTGGTCAGAGCCGCATGGCAGCGTGGGCAACTACACCACGCGCACGCGCAACGTGATGCGGCTGCAGGGCCTGACCCCGGAGTTGGCCACCTTGCTGGACAACAAGATCGACGGCCGCGTGGACGCCGTGCATGGCCGCTTCCGCGAGGACGGGCAGCAGAACACCAACACCGCGCTGGGTCAGCCCTGGAGCCGGCAGAATGACGACAGCATGAGCGGGCTGGGCAACAACCCCGATGCGCAGGTCGCCGAGGTCATCGGCTACCTGCGCATGAACCAATAAGGAGATCTGAACAACCCCACTTTTCCCGTCATTCCCGCGAAAGCGGGAACCCAGCGCCCTGGTTTTCAAGGCTTGATTCGCTGGCGACGTCCCCCCGCTTTCGCGGGGGACGACGGCAATTGTTCAGGCTTTATCCCAACGCTCCCGGCCGGTGTCAATCCGCGCCATCCACGCCGAATCGCAGGGCGATATCGCCCAGTACGATCCGGTCGCCGTGATCCAGCTCCGCCTCGCGCACCATCACGTCGTTGACCCGGATGCGGTTGGTCGAGTCCATGTCGCGCAGGCGGTAGCGACCCCCTTCATGCCAGAGCGTGCAGTGATGGCGCGACACGGTTCGATGCTGGAGTTGCAGGTCGCTGTCCGGCGCACGGCCCACCACCAGCGGTGCGGTACCGAGGCGCACCGATTCGCCACACTGGCTGCCTTCCAGCACCATCAGCCAGGCCGACTGGCGGCCGGTTCCAAAGGGCTGGGGCTGCAGGCGGCGGGTGGGGTGGTCGAGGGTGTCGAGGGACGCATCCACTCGCGGCGGGCACGATGTCTTGCCTTCGCCCAACTGCCATATCCGCACCGGATGAGCGACGCCGGGCAGCCGGCGCTCTCCCATGTCCCGCAGCTCGAAGGTTCCGCGCAACTGGTGCGAAGTGTCCTCGCACATCACCACCTGGCCGGCCTGCGCCTGCAGGCACAGGCGCAGCGCGGTTTCCACCGGTTCGCCCAGCACGGTCATGTGACGGCCACGGATCTCCACCCGCGCCAGCCCCCGGCACAGCGCGGTCGCAACGCCGTTGCCGAGCTCGCCACGTAGCCGGGCCACGGCATGGGCCGCCTGCAACGACGAACCGCCGGCGTCCGGATGGTCGCTGAAACACGCCAGCACGGTGCGGCTGGCCACCGGCAGCACCCAGCCACCCGCGGTCTCCAGGCAATGGCCGATCCGTGCAAGCACCCCGGCGCAATGTTCCGCACTGCGGGTCTCGTCGGCGGGTTCCCGAACCTCGCAATACACCGCACTGATCAGGCGCCGGTCACCGAGGCCGCCAACCACGCGGGGCACACCTGCGGCCGACTCGGGGCGCGCGGCCTGGATCTGCTCGCGCAATGCCCGGGTTTCCGCTTCCGGTTCGCTGGCCAGCTCCAGGCAAAGGCTGGCACTCAATACCTCGAACGCCACCAGCGCCTGTTGATGCTGTCCGTTCGCCGCCAGCAGACCCATCAACTGGCGCTGATGGCCTTCATTCCACTCGTCCAGCACCGTCAGCCGGCGCGCCGTCGCAATGGCCTGCGGCAGCCAGCCGGCGGTTTCCTGCTGTTCGCACAAGTGCTGCAGTGCGTTCGCAGTCAGTCCCGCCAGGCGC